>JAYUBA010000404.1:0-6922 GCA_043741075.1 Frigoriglobus sp. | reverse complement strand
CGGGAAGGCCGACGCGCCGGGCCGGACCCGGACCCGGCTCCAGGCCGACCAGGACGCCCTGTCGCGGGCAGCCCAGGCCATCGACGCGGGGGAGCGGCGCGGCCCCCGGACGCGGCCCGAGGTGGACCAGTTCGACCGGCAGGTGCGGGCGTACAACGCCCGCCTCGGCGACCAGAAGCAGCGGGCGCGGAGCTACGACGCCGACCTCGACCGCTACCGGCCGGCCGCGGGGCAATTCAAACGGGACTACGACGAGTACCAGGGGCGACCGGCGAGATCTCGCGCGAGATGAGCCGGTTGCGACAGCAGTACGTGCCCCACAATGCGGCCGTGCCCCCGCGCGGGCTGTAGGCGAGTCGCGCCGCGGGGTCGAGTGGGCCGCACGCGGGCCGGGAACCCGGCGCCCGCCGGTCGCCCGCGTCCCAGAATTTGACCGCGCGTTCGGGGTGGCCGGCGTTCCGCCCCGCGGGTCGAAGGCGCGCGGTCACGTCCTGCTGCGGGAGGGTCGCGACGCCCGCCCGGGGCGACACGTTTCCAGACGAACAGGCCGCGCGGGCCGGCCGCCGCGAGGGGCGGGCCCGGCGGGCGGAAGGCGGGCCGCCCCCGGACCCAACCCCGGCTCGCCGGCTCGAGTTCGCCGGCCTCCTTGCCGGTTGCGACATCGACGAGCAGGACGCGGCCCCGGCCGCCGATCCGCGCCAGAAGTTCCCCGTTCCGGCGGGACGAGATCTCCGTGCCGGAGTGGCGGCGGTCGCCGTTTTTGGTCTCGGGCTTGAAGAGCCGCGCGTCTTCCTGGCGAAAGGACCCGGTCGCCCAGACGTGCAGGCCCGAGGTCCTTCCCGCGGCCGGGGGCGTGCCGTCGGGGCTGTACGCGACCGAAAAGGCCCCGCCCGCAGTCGCCGGTTCGTTCGAGGAGGAGCAGGTGCGGAGAATCTACGGCCGGGGGCGTGCGGTCGGCCGCGCGGGGCCCGGGGTGCCACCGCCGGACGACGCCCAGGTCCACCCGGCCTTCGACGCGATACCCAAGTTCGCCGGCCGAGGCCACGAACCCGTCCCGGGTGCCGAAGGATACTTACTTCCGAGCTGTTGTGGCCGCTCGTGAGGCGGTACAGCGGCGGACGTTCGGGCGAGGCCGCCGGAGGTTCCGGGTTTGGATTCGGCCGGGGCGCCGCGAGCGGGGCCTTGCGCTCCCACACGACGACGGCCGCCGCCACGGCGGCGGTGAGGGGTGTGGCGGCAGGGGCGGCGGGGCCGCCGCGCGAAGGTTCGTCCCCCGGCCGATGACAACCCCTCTCGGGCGAACGGCCCGCGCGGCGCGCGGGACAAGGAGCACCACGCACGGCCGGCGGGCCCCGCGTTCACGGCCGGCGGGGGTCCGTGATGCTCTTTTGGAACCGCTCCGACGCCTCGTCGTAGCGCCGGAGTTTTTCGTCCGTCAGGACTCGGGTGTGCGTGTCATAATGCTCCCGTTGGAGGGACTCGAGCTCGTGCTCGAACCTGCGGACCGCGTCCGCGTCGCCGCGCCGCCGCGCCGCCTCGAGACCGCCGGCCGCTTCCCGGTGCCGCTCCTCGATCGAGCCCTTGCCCGGTGCCGGTTTCGGCGCCGGTTGGGTCTGGGCCGCGGGTTCCGGGGCCAGGCGCGCGGCGATGAGTACCGCGCCCAGAACCATGCCGGCGAGGCAGACGACCGTGACAATCACTCCCTCGACGTGTCCCGCGAGGCAGTCCGCGAGCGGTGACCCGCGCTCGTATCGCTCGTAACGGCTGTAGCGGCCCATGGTGACTCCTGCTCGGGGGGGGTGGCCGGTCCCGCGACCGGGCACCCCCTTAACGGCGGTTCGGTCCGGATCTAACAGGTCACACCGGAATTTCCCCCGGGTGTCGGCCGGCGGTGACCGGCTACTGGTGCACGAGTGCGAAACCGCCTTGAAAACCTGCACTCCGACCCGGCGAAACGACCGGGAAATGAGCCGTGCGCCAGTAGCCGGTGACCGCGCGGGCCGGAATTTCGCAAGCAAATCCCCGTAACGGCGGTTAGCTTCTTCTTCCACCGGCGTACAGGGCGGGTCGTGCCCTGTCGGTTCCGGCCGTGCCCCGACCCGAGGATGTCATGAGCAACTGTCCGGATCGCGACCGGCTGGCCGCCTACCTCGCGGGGGCGCTGCCCGCGGCCGACCGTCCGGCGCTCGACGGGCACCTGGAAGTGTGCCCGGCGTGCGGGCGGATCCTCGCCACCCTCGCGGGGGGCGCCGGGCTGTCCGACCTGCTCGGGCCGCCGGCCCCGCCCCTCCCGCCGTTCCTGCGGGCGCTGGCCGCCCGCCCGCCCGAGCGGCCGCCGGCCACAGCGGTCCACTTCCCGGGGCCGCCGACCGGGCGCGGGCCGCTCGGACAGCTCGGCTCGTACCACGTCGTGCGCCTGCTCGGCCGCGGGGCGTTCGGCGCGGTCTACGAGGCGCACGACGACTCGCTGGGCCAGACCGTCGCGCTCAAGGTGCTCCGCCCGGAGCGCGCCGAGGACGCCCAGGAGCGGGCGCGGTTCGAGCGGGAGGGGCGGCAGATCGCGGCCGTCCGGCACCCCAACGTGGTGGCCGTCTACTCGGTCGGGCAGACGCCCGGGTTCCCGCCCCCGTACCTGGTCATGGAGTACGTGGGGGGCGGGTCGCTCGACGCGCGCCTCCGCGCCGCCGGGCGGCTGGACCCGCGTGCCGCCGCGGCGCTCGTCGCCGGGGCGGCACGCGGCGTCGCGGCGGCCCACGACCAGGGCATCGTCCACCGCGACCTCAAGCCGGCCAACGTCCTCCTCGACGCCGCGGGCGAGCCGAAGGTGGCGGACTTCGGGCTGGCCCGGCGGCACGCCGACGTGAGCACCATCCAGGTGCTCGCCGGCACCCCCGCGTACATGGCCCCCGAGCAGGCCCGCTTCGCGCGGTTCGTCGGCCCGCCGGCCGACGTGTGGGCGCTGGGGGTGATCCTGTACGAGTGCCTCACGGGCGAGCGCCCGTTCGACGGCGGGAGTACCGCGGAGATCCTCCACGGCGTCACCTCGAAGGAGCCGGCGCGCGTCCGCGCGCGGGTGCCGAACGTCCCCCGCGACCTCGAGACCATCGTCGGCGAGTGTCTCGTGAAGGAGCCCGAGGGCCGGTACCGGACGGCCGGCGAGCTGGCCGACGACCTGGACCGGTTCGGCCGCGGCGAGCCGATCCTGGCGCGCCCGGCCGGGGTGGCGGAGCGGGGGTACAAGTGGGCGCGGCGGAACCCCGGGCGGGCGGGCGCGATGGCGGCCGCGGTGCTCGTGCTGGTCGGGGCGGCCGTGGCAGCCCTGGCGGTGCGGGACCAGCGGCTGGCGGACCAGTTGGCGGCGGCGGATTTGCGGGCGGACGACCGCATCGCCGCGGAGGGGAAGCGGTTGGCGGATCTGCGGGCCGCCGACGAGAAGCGGGCCGCGGACCTGAAAGCCGCGGACGATGAGGCGAAGCAGAAGCAGCGGAAGACGAAGGCCGATGCCCTGGTGGATGCCCTCGCGTCTGCGGACACGGCGGGGGTGCTGCGGCTGATCGAGGACTTGAAGGAGTACCGCGACCTGACCGGGGCGAAGTTGCGGGAATTGACTGCACAGCCGGTCGGCACGAAGCCGGGGCTTCATGCCCGGCTGGCACTATCGGTCGACGAGCCGGCGCGGGCGGGGGAGGTGGCCGCGTACCTTCCGGCGTGCAAGCCGGACGAGTTGCTCCCGGCCGTTCGATTGTTGAAGACGCACGCGGGCGCGGTGGCTCCGGGGCTGTGGGCGGTGCTGACGGACGCAAAGGCCGACGCCGGCAAGCGGGTGCGGGCGGCGGGCGCGCTGGCCGGGCTGACGCCGGCCGATCCGCGGTGGGCGTCGGTCGCGGCTTCGCTCGCCGAGGCGGTGGTGCGGGCCAACCCGGTCGAGTTCGTCGCGTGGTCCGCGGCGCTGGAGCCGGTGGGCGGTGCCCTGGTGCCGGCCCTGTTGGCTCGCTACCCGGCGGCGCGCGGGAGGATCGAATCGGGGAAGCTCGCGGTGTCGGAACTGGCGCGCGAGGTGAGCGGCTACGACCTCACCGCGAACCTGCTCGCCCGGTACGCGGTGGACCGGCCGGCGGACCTGGCGGAACTGGCCCTCATCGCGGACCCGCGGCACTACCCGCTCTTCGCCAGAGCGATCGGCACGAACAAGGCGGGCGTGGTGCCGGTGCTGAAGGCGGAACTGGCGAAGTCGGTGGTCGCGGACTGGAAGGACGCGCCCTTGAAGTCGGAGTGGGCCGCGGCCGATCCGGCGACTGTCAAGAGCGTGGCGGCGGCCGGCGGGCTGGTTCACGAGCGGTTCGCCCTGGTGCAGTCGCTCCCGCTGGCCGGGTTCGAGCCGCTGGCGTCGGCACTGGGGCGGAGCGGCTACCGGCCGGTGCGGGTGCGGCCGTATGTGACGGACGCGGGGGTGAAGGTGGCGGCCGTGTGGCGCCGGGACGGGGTGGCGTGGAGGCTCCTCGCGGGTGCCACCGCGAACGACGTGGGGGCGACGGACGACGAGTTGCGGGCGGCGGGGTTCCAGCCGGCGGACGTGGCGGGGTGGGTCGATCCCGACGCCAAGCCGCGCCGGGTCGCGCCGTTCGTGGCGGCGTTCGGCGGGGCGGGCGGGTTCGCGGCGGCGTCGGCCCCGGCGCTGCGGTTCGCGGCGGTGTGGGAAGCCGCGCCGGGCGAAAAACCGGTGAACCGGCTGTACGTGGCGTGCGAGGGGACGGCCGGGCATTGGGCGGGGTTCGCCCCGTACCAGAAGGCGAAGTTGTGGCCGCGGACGGTTCAGGCGGTGGGGGTTCCCGGCGTGGGGACGTGGTTCAGCGGGGTGTGGGGCGACGCGCCGGAGGGGTCGGACCTCAATTGGCACACGACGCCCGCGGAGTACCTGACCGGGGAACCGAATAAGGCGGCGGTGGATGTGACGTTTTACCCGGACGGCCAGGGCGTGCCGACGTACGCGGCGGTGCGGCACGGCGGGTTGACGGTGGAGGTGGAACGACCGACGCGGGTTTCGGTGGCGGAGCAGATGAAGAAGGCACAGGAGTTGGCCGCGGCGGGGTGGCGGCCGGTCGCGCTGGGCGTGTCCGGTTCCGAGATGACGGCGTCGATCTGGCACCGGCCGGTGACCGATGCGGCGCTGGAGGTACACGGGAAGCGTCGGGGGCACGCGGCGGCGGCGCTGCTGACGCTGGGGGAGGGGGAAGCCGCGTGGCCGGTGTTCGCGTTCCCGGCGGGCGGCGACCCGACGGCGCGGAGCTACTTGCAGGAGCGGCTGGCGGCCGTCGGCGCGGACCCGGCGGCGCTGGTGCGGCGGTTCGGGGGGGAGGGGGACGTGTCGGCGAAGCGGGCGCTGGTGATCGCGCTGGGCGACTTCCCGGCGGAGTTGGTGCCGGTGGGGGAGCGGGAGCCGTTCGTGTCGCGGTTGCTGGCGCTGTACCGGGACGACCCGGATTCGGGACTGCACGGCGCGATCGACTGGTTGTTGCGCCAGAAGTGGGGGAAGGGGAAGGAACTGGCGGCCATCGACGCGGAACTGGCACGCGCGGCTCGCGGGCGTGTGGCGGCGCTGGCGGGTGCGGTTCCGCCGGGTCCGTTGGGGGCGGCGATCGGGCCGCAGTTGCCGGCGCCGCGGGTAGCGGCGGGGACGGACTGGTTCGTGAACGGCGAGGGGCAGACGTACGCGGTGGTCCGCGGGCCGGTGGAGTTCACGCTGGGTTCGCCGGAGACGGAGCCGGGGCGGCTCGCGGTGAACGAGCCGGCGCACCGGAAGCGGATCGGGCGTTCGTTCGCCATCGGGGCGAAGGAGGTGACGGTGGCGGAGTTCCTGCGGTTCTGGCCGGAGCATTCGTGGGTGAAGCGTTACAGCCCCGATCAGGATTCGCCGGCGGTGTCGATGACGTGGTACGAGGCGGCGGGGTACTGCAACTGGCTGAGCGGGCGGGAGGGGATTCCTTCGGACCAGTGGTGTTACGCGCCGAACAAGGACGGCGGGTACGACGAGGGGATGCGGATGAAGGCGGGCCACCTGGGTCTGACGGGTTACCGGCTGCCGACGGAGGCGGAGTGGGAGTACGCGTGCCGCTCGGGGGGCGTGACGGCGCGGTACTTCGGTCGGGGCGAGGGCTTGCTGCCGCGTTACGGGTGGTTCGACAAGAACGCGGAGGGACGGGCGTGGCCAGTGGGTCAGTTGCGCCCGAACGACCGGGGGTTGTTCGACACTCTGGGGAACGCGATGGAGTGGGTCGAGGACCCCGGCATGGGGTACGTCACGGGTGAGCGGGAGGACACAGAGAACTCCAAATACATATCAATTGACGAACGAATATCGCGCCTTCTTCGGGGTGGCTCGTTCTACGTCCGTCCGGTGAACCTGCGGAGTGCGAACCGCCTCAGCGACCGGCCGGGTCTCCGCTTCAACGCGATCGGGTTCCGCCCCGTCAGGACTCTGCCTTAATTACTGTTTTGCATTATTACAGTTTTACTATCTTACTCTTCGGCCTTTCGCCGCGGGAGCGGCGCTAGGAAAATGGCGGTTCTGGCGTTTCGGTTCGCCCGGAGTTTCACGCCGCGCGTGCCGACACCAGGACCGTAGCGCACGGTTGCGGGGAACGCCATGACGCGGGTGGGGAATGTGTGGGATCGGCTGGTGTCGTTCCCCCAACTTGCGCCGCGCGCAAGGGGAAGCGTGACCGCCCTGACGTGGCCGCCTTCGAGTACGACGGGGAGCGGGAGTTGATCCGCATCCGTGAAGAGTTATCAGGCGGCGCGGACCCGTTCGGCCCGTACCAAACGCTCACGATTACCGGTGGCGACCTACTTGGTGGTGACCTACTTGCGCTGCACGAGCGAGGCCGTATGGCGTAGACGACTTCGGTCAATCCGGGCGGGGTGC
>JAYUBA010000403.1:0-2060 GCA_043741075.1 Frigoriglobus sp. | reverse complement strand
GCAACTCGATCAGCGTGAAGGCACGCCGCCGCAGCGGGAACGTGTGCATGGAATGGACTCCGGTACGTGGAAAAATGAGAGGTCCGCAGTCTCGCAAGAGGGACTGTTGATGTGAGAATACCGTGAAATTTCTCGCACCGCCACTCGAAACTCATCGTCGTCCCACAATTTCCTCCGGGTGTTCGTCGGCGACAATTCAGCCCTGTGACGCCGGCCGGGAACGAACTCGCCCGCGCGAATGACGCGGGCGAGTCCGGGTTAGCCCCTCGGGGTCCGCCCGCCGCCGCCGGCCTTCGGCTTCGGCATTGCGTTCGGATCGGCCGTCTTCCCTTCGGGAATCGCCTGCCCTTCCTTGCTCACGGGTTTGACGGGCGGGGCGTCGTCCCCGCAGCCGACGCAGGCCATGACGAACACGCCCGCCGCCACGCGGCAGGCTCGATGGAACCGGATCATTTCGGTGTCTCCGGTGAGGGGTTAAGGCAAGGTGACGATTTCGCCGTTGGCCCGGGTGGACATCGCAATCATGACCTTCGGGTCCGTCCCGTAGGTCATGAAGCGGACGCTCCCGTCGCCGAGGGTGAAGTTCGATCCGCTGGTGTGCAAGCTCCAGAAGTGGAACTGGTCGCAGGCGTTGGTCAGCTTCCCGGGACCGAAGTTGTACGGGCCGACCGGGCAGGCGTCGGTCTCCGGGTCGCCGGACGACTGCGTGTTGTACTCGCGCATGCCCAGGTTCACGTCGGCCCCGCCGCAGGATTCAAACCCGGCCCCGGCGAACCACCAGCCGAACACCAGGTTGTTGCTCGGCGGCCGCTCGCCGACCATCAGCGTGTTGCTCGTCCCGTCGGTGATGGAGACAATCGAGGTGCCTTGCTTGTTGCTCGCCGGAATCTCCCGGGTCCCGATCCCCGGATCGTACTTGTTGGTGGACACGAGAATGCCAGGGGCCGAGCGGCCGTAATAGCTCTGGGCCGGCCCGCTGCCGGTACTCCACGAGAAGAAGTCCGGGCCGCTGACGGCGAGGTAGCCGGTGAAGGCCACGCGGAGACCGCCCCCGCCGTCCGCGTCCGCGTTCTGGCGGCTGTCGGACGCGCACTGGTAAACTTTTTGGGGACTGTTCAGCGCGCGAAAGCGTTGACTGCGATCCCAGGGGTACCAGTTGTTAGCTTCCGGAAAGGCGTAAGGATTATTCGTCGGGGCGGGCAACGCTCCCCCGTTCTTGGCTTCGGTGTCGGCGGCCAGGGCGGTCTGTTCGAGGTACGGCAAGATCACCGCCATCCAGCTCTTCCACAAGCGGTTGTCCGGGATGCGCGGGGTCGCGTTCCACGACGTGGAGTTCACCCGGTAGTTGTAAACCGCGGCCGGCATCCCGTTGTTGACGTCGTGGTAGCCGTGTAAGGCCAACCCGATCTGCTTCATGTTGTTCTGGCACCGCATCCGGCTCGCCGCGTCGCGGACCTTCTGGACCGCCGGCAAGAGCAGGCCGATGAGGATCGCGATGATCGCGATCACCACCAGCAGTTCAATCAGCGTGAAAGCACGCCGCCCCGTCGAAATCGCTTTCATCGAAAGACCTCCCGAACGACTGAGTAATGGAACGATGCAGTGGGAATGCAACTGCGGGTTTGAGAATAATGTGAGAAAGTCGAGGTCGCTATCAAATTTTGAAAAGATTTCCCAGATTCTTCACGAATTGGGTTTCGCCCGTCACCCGACCTCGATCGCGTCGCTATTCCGGCCGGTCCTGGCGGTGGCGGCTGCGATCGCGGGCCTGGCGGAGCTTCGCCAATGTGTCGGTTTCGTCCTCGGCCGGCTTCGTCGATGCGCGGTCGGACGGCTTCGCGGCCGGGGTCGGACCGGAACTTGCGGGGGCGGCACCGAGGTAGTCGTCCGCGCCGGCGGGGGCGGGGTCGCCGGTCGCGCCGGCCGCGTCGAAGCGCTTGCCGGCCCGGGTCTGGGCGAGGGTCGCGCCGACGGCCTGTTTGCGGCGGGCCAGGCGGTCCAGGGTTTCCCCGGCGTCGCCGGCCTGGGACGTGTGCCGGACGGCAGACCAGACGCGGCGC
>JAYUBA010000402.1:0-2062 GCA_043741075.1 Frigoriglobus sp. | reverse complement strand
CCAGGCGGTGCAGTTGCTCGCGGGCAGGCACAAGGGGTTCCGCATCGGGCCGTACGTCATCCACGACCTCCTCGGCCGCGGCGGCATGGGTGCGGTGTACCTGGGCGAACACCTCGAACTGCACCGCAAGGTGGCGATCAAGGTACTCGCGCCCGGCAAGGGCGAAGACCAGAAGCTCGCACTGGAACGGTTCTTGCGCGAGGCCCGATCCGCCGCGGCACTCGACCACCCGAACATCGTCCGCATCTTCGATGTCGCCCGGTACAACGACGCCCCGTACCTCGTGATGGAACACGTCGAAGGGGAAACGCTTCAGCAGACGCTCGACCGCGACGGCCGCGTCCCTTACGAGATGGCGGCGGAGTACGTCGCGCAAGCGGCGGCGGGGCTTCAGCACGCCCACGAGAAGGGGTTCGTTCACCGCGACATCAAGCCGGGCAACCTGATGCGCGACCGGTTCGGCGCGGTGAAGATTCTGGACATGGGCCTCGCGCGCTCGACCAGCGACAAGGACAAGCTGACCGAGTTGCTCGACCAGGGCGCGGTGGTGGGCACGGCCGACTTCATCGCGCCGGAGCAGGCGATCAACAGCCCGAACGTTGACGGCCGGGCCGACATCTACAGCCTCGGCGCGACCCTGTATACGCTCGTCGTCGGTAAGACCCCCTTCGGCGGGAACACCACGCAGAAGCTGATGCAGCACCAGTTGAAGGCCGCCCCGGAGTTGCTCGCGGCGGACGCGGCGCTGCCCGCCGCGCTCGGTGCCGTGGTGGCGAAGATGCTCGCGAAGAAGCCGGCCGACCGGTTCCAGGCGGCGGCCGAGGTGGTCGCCGCGCTGGCCGCGTGGACGGGGAACAGCGCCCGCGTCGCCGCCGGGCTGTCGCGGACGAACGTGGGCCAGAGCACCGACCCGCACGCGGCCATGTCCGACTGGTCGCTGCACGGCAGTTCGCTGCGCCTGCGCGACGTGCCGGCGTCCGGTTCGCCGGGCGATTCGTCCGCGTTCGACCCGTCGGAAGCGGCAAAGGTCACGGCCGCAATGTCGGCATCCGAAACGGCGCGTTCGCGGACGCCGGCACCGACCCCGGCCGTGCTGCCGGTCCCGCCGGTGCCCACGCCCTACCGGCGGCCCGCGCCCGCCCCGCAGAACCGGAAAGTGCTCGTCGTCGCGGGCGCGCTGGCGGTCGCGGTGCTGGTCGCGGGTATTCTCATCGGCTGGCTCGCGTTCGGCCGCTGACCACCTCACATAGCTTCTCACTACCCACGCACGCTACCATGAGCGGAGCATCCTCTCCCGGAGGGCTTCCGCCGTGGACCTGTTCGACGACCTGCGCGAAGAGAACCGGCTGAAGGCGCGCCCGCTCGCGGCACGCATGCGGCCCCGCACGCTCGACGAGTACGTCGGGCAGTCGCACTTCCTCGGCCCCGGCAAACTGCTCCGCCGGATGCTCCTCGCGGACCGCCTCAACTCGCTCATCTTCTACGGCCCGCCCGGCTGCGGGAAGACGGCGCTGGCGCACGTCATCGCGGCCCACACGAAGAGCCGGTTCAAGCCGCTGAACGCGGTCGCGGCCGGCATCAAGGAGGTGCGCGAACTGCTCACTGAGGCCCGCGGCCACCTCGAAGACCTCGGCGAGCGCACGATCCTGTTCCTCGACGAAATCCACCGCTTCAACCGGGCGCAACAGGACGTGCTGTTGCCCGACGTGGAAGACGGCGTGGTCATCCTGATCGGCGCGACGACGCAGAACCCGTTCTTCGCGATCAACACGCCGCTGCTGTCGCGGAGCCAAATCTTCCAGTTCCAGCCGCTGAACCGCGACGACTGCCGCACGCTGATTCAGCGCGCCCTCTCGGACACGGAGCGCGGCCTCGGCAACCAGAAGGTGACGATCACCGGCGACGCGCTCGCGTTCCTGGTGGAAGCGTGCGACGGCGACGCCCGCCGCGCGCTGACGGCGCTGGAGATCGGCGTGAAGTCGGCGCTCGTAACCGAGGGCTCGAAGAACCTAACCCCCCAGCCCCCTTCCCTAAGAAGGAAGGGGGAGCCGGAAGAAACCTC
>JAYUBA010000401.1:0-6943 GCA_043741075.1 Frigoriglobus sp. | reverse complement strand
TTGACGCACGTACCCCGACTCAGCACACGGTGGTGGCGGTCGCGTCGTACGGCTGCACGTTCAGCCGCTTGCCGCTCTGGTCGAAGTACACCGTGCCGTCCGCCATCGCGAAGATGCTGTTGTTCTTCGCCAGCCGCACGAACCGGCCGGGCGAGAACGTCGTCCCGCACTGCGTCACGATGATGCTGCCGGTGGTCACCGCCTGACCGCCGTACGCCTTCAACCCGCGGCGCTTCGCCCGCGAGTCCCGGCCGTTCCGCACCGAGCCTTGACCCTTCTTATGTGCCATGACGCTATTCTCCTCAAAAGTACACGGTATCGTGAAGGATGGAGTATTGTAGGCGGGGTGTGGGCAGTGGACAGTGGACAGTGGGCGGTGGGCAGAAGATCGATTCGCGTGCGACCCAGCGGGTCGCTACCACGATAGGTGGCGGCAACCCGCTGGGACGCACGCGAAACGATTATCTGACTCACTTCTTCGGCACGGATTCCACCTTCGGCTCCTTGGCCGGCGGCTTCAGCTTCCAGAACTCGGTGAGCGTCGGCGCGTCCGGCGGGGCCGATTGCTTGTTCGCGACGAGCAAACCGTACTCCCGGACGTAGAACGCGAAGCCGGGGTTCTGCTGACCGGCCGTGTCCTGGTACAGTTGGAACCACGCCCCGACGGGCAACTCTTCGCCCTCGGACACGATCACCGGGAGCGGCGACGGCAGCGGCCGAACCGGCACGTCCAACCCGGCGTCCTTCTTGAAGATTTCCAGCGCTTGCGAGAACGTCACCTTCTCGCCCTTCGCGCCGAGCTTCACCGGCTTGTCGAGGGCCGCGCGGATGCGCTCCGGGATCGGCCCCTTGATCGCGTTCCGGGCTTGCTCCATCGCCGCTCTGGCCGCCTCCATGTACCGCAGCAGGGTCTCGCGTTCAGCGTCCCGCTCGCTGTGAAGCCGGAGCCAGGCCAGTCCCTTCGCCGCCGCCGCCGCCTCCGCCGGGTCGGCCACGGCTACGCCCGCGCTGCCGCCGGTGAGCAACTTCAGTTCGGCCTCGGCCGTCGCGAGTGCCGCTTGCGCACGCAGGAGCGCGAGCCGGGCGTCCAGGAGTTCCGACTGGGGGCCGGCACCCGCTGTGACCCGTGTCGCGGCCAACTTGTACTGCTGAGTTGCGACCTCGACGGCGGTTTTGTGCAACTCGATCGTCGTCTTGAGCGTGACCACTTTGAGCGTGACCGCGAGGCGGGCCTTCGCCAACTCCGCCTCGGCCAGTTGAATCTTCGCCCGCGCCATCTTCACGTCGGGGTCGTTCGCCAGCGCGGCGGCGATGGCCGCGTCCGTCGGGTCCGGTTTCTTGTCCAACCTCTCGCCGAGCGCCTTCGGCGGCGGGTCGAGTTTCGCCGGCGGTTGACCGCTCGCGCCTGTGACGCACACCGCGAGCGCGAACAGCGCGCTAACCGTTAGTAGCCGTCGCATTGATCTTCTCCTTGAAGGCCGCGTTCTTGAGTGAGGTGAGCAACCACGAGTCGCCCGGTTCCGGTGACAACGCGGTGTCACCGGAGCGAAGGAGGAACAGCCGGTAGCAGCGGGCCGCGTTCGCGTAGTCCTGTTCGGCGGTCAGATAGCGGTCGCCGGCCTCGCGGTACAGCGCGGCGGCCCGCCCCGCGTCGTCGGCCTGCTCGGCGTCGAGTTCGAGGCGCGAAGCGGTGCGCGCCGCCTCAGGTGCCGGCGGTGGTTCCGGGGAAGGAGCCGGCACCGGCACGAGGACCGGCACGAACACCACTTCTATCTGCGGGATGGGCACCAGAACTGTCTCCCGCTCGCCGGACGTTCGCCACCCGCCGACGCCGATGCCGGCCGCGAACACCGCCGCGACGACCGCAACCTTGCCCGCCCGTCGCGCCCAGCGGCGGAGCGCGAGCCGGCGGCGCGTGCGGCGGAAGATCGCGTCGCGCAGGCCGGGCGTGTCGGCCGCTTGAAGCGGCGCAAGCAGGTCGTCCAGGTCGTCGGGTTCGTCAGCCATCGGTCTTCTCGTACGCCTCGCGGAACGCCTGCCGGGCGCGGGACAGCAGCGATTCGACCGCCTTCAACGAATCGCCGCGCGCGGACGCGATCGCGTCCACCGACTGCCGGTCCAGGTACTTCGCCCGCAGCACGGCCTCGTAGTGGTCGGGCAGGGCGGCCAGCGCCGCGGCCACGCGCCCGGCCCTGTCGGTTGTTTCACGCGTGTCGGGCGTCGGTCGGTCGTCGCCGGGGGCGAGCGGTCGGAGCCGCGCCTTCTGCCGGTACCGGGCGCGGATCGCGTTTCGCGCCGCGTTCGACGCGATGCCGCACAGCCAGTCGTAGAACGTGCCCTTCGCCGGGTCGAAGCGGCCGAGCCGGCGCACCGCGACGAGCCACGTTTCTTGAATCACGTCGTCGGCCAGCGCGGGCACCCCGCCGCACCGCCACCGGGCGTAAGCCGCGAGGCGGTCGAAGTGCGCGTCGTACCAGCGCCGCCACGCCCCCGCGTCGCCGGCCAGCACTGCGTCGCGGATCGCCCGCTCGCGCCAGGTGTCGCCGTCGGTCATCACCCGGATATTGTCCGCGGCGGGCGAAATCCTTCGCCAGAAATCAGAGGACAGACGAGACAGAGGACAGACAAGACAGCCGCAGATCAACGCAGAAGACGCAGATTCGATCCGAGAAGAAGGCGAGTGAAGTCGAATACTCGATCTTCTGCTGTCTGATCTGCGTGTTTCTGCGTTGATCTGCGGCTGTCTTGTCTGTCCTCTGTCCTCTGTCCTCTGCTCTTCTAAAATGCCTTCAGTTCCCACCGGAACAGGGGGGCCGCGCCATGCCGACGGTGATCGACTGGAGTGCGTCCGTCGATCCGTCCGAGTTGGTGCGGCGGGTGCGCGACGCGTTGACCGCCGGCGCGGCCGTCGTGCTGCCGGGCGATTGCGGGTACCTCGCGCTGTGGACGCCCGGCGCGCGTGTAGAATTACCCGCGCCGGCGCTGCTCGCGTGGGGGCCGGACGAGGCGGGCGCGCTCGGCCTGAGCGTGCCACCGGCCGCGCGCCGCCTGATGGCACGCGCGTGGCCCGCACCGCTGGTGATTGAAGTGCCCGCACCGGCCGACCTTCCGGCGCTGGTGAACGGCTTCGTCCGCCTCCGAAGCCCCGAACACCCGCTGTTCGACCTCGTGCTTCCCGCCGTCGCCGGACTCGGCCCGGTTCTCGTGGCGGACACCGGTGATGCCACCGCGGACGCCGCGATTCAGCGGTTAGGCGAAGTGGTCGGGGTGGCGGTGAACGCCGGTGACAAACCGGTATCGGCGGCGACCGTGGTGCGCGTGACGAACCCGCCCAGTTCGTCGCCGTGTGTTGTGGGGTTCGGGGCCGGCTGGCGGGTGACCGAACCCGGCGCGTTCCCGGAACACGAGGTCGAGCGGCTGGCGGCGTGGATCGTGCTGTTCGTCTGCACGGGCAACACCTGCCGCAGTCCGCTGGCCGAAGCGCTGGCGAAGAAGGTACTCGCCGACCGCTTCGGCTGCACGCCGGGCGAACTCCCCGGCCGCGGGTTCTGGGTGCTGTCGGCGGGCGTCGCGGCGTATGGCGGCGGGGCCGCGTCCGAGGAGTCGGTGGCCGTCGCGGCGGAACTGGGCGCGGACCTGAGCGACCACTACAGCCGCCCGGTCAGCCCGCAACTGCTGCTGGCCGCCGATGACGTGATTGCGATGACGCGCGACCACCTGGCCGCGTTGACCGCGCGGTATCCTGGTATCGGGCCGGCGCCCCGGCTACTGTGTGGGGACGAGGACTTGGACGACCCGATCGGGGCCGACGCGGAGGTGTACCGGGCGTGCGCCCGGACCATCCTCCAACACTTGGAACGGTTCCTTCCAGAATGGGTGGGGTCATGAAGGTCGCCGTAGGCAACGACCACCGCGGGTTGGCCATCAAGCAGCGGGTGGTGGGGCTGCTCACCGAACTGGGCCACGAGGTTCACGACCTCGGTGCCACCGGCCCGGCCGGCGTGGACTACCCGGACTACGCCATCCCGGTGGGCGAAGAGGTGGGGGCCGGCCGGGCCGACCGCGGCGTCCTCATCTGCGCCACCGGCCACGGCATGTGCATCGCCGCGAACAAGGTGCCCGGCGTGCGGGCGTCGAACTGCCGCGACGTGGTGGACGCCGAACTGTCGCGCCGGCACAACGACTCCAACGTGATGTGCCTCGCCGCCGACCTGGTGGGCGAGGAGCAGATCGAGCGGATGATCCGCACCTGGCTCGTCACCGACTTCGAGGGCGGGCGCCACACCCGCCGCACCGAGAAGGTGGTCGCGTACGAGAAGACCCACATCAAGCCGCCGGAGTGAGCCGGCCGTTCCGGGGTGGCCTGGGGATTTGGCAGTGGCGAGCGGCACCCGTGAGGGTGCCGGTGGTCCGAGAACGACCGGCAATGAAAAACACCGGCACCCTCGCGGGTGCCGCTCGCCACTGTCCAATCACGCGCGGTCGCAGTTCGACCCGGCTTGCAGCGTGACGAGCGTGAGTTCGGGCCGGCTCGCGAAGCGGACGGGAATGCTCGTACACCCAAGCCCGCGGGACACGTATACCGTCGTGACCGGGGCTTGCACCATGCCGTGCAGGTACTTCTGCCCGTAGTGGCTCGGCACGAACGGCGCGCCGCCGGGGAACACCACCTGCCCGCCGTGCGTGTGCCCGCTCAGCATCAGCCCGACCCGCGGGTCGCGCAGCTTCTCGGCCACATCGGGGTTGTGACTGACGAGCAGGCACGCGTCGTCCGGCTTCGCGTCGCCGAGCGCCCCGGTCACGTCCACCTTGCCCATCCACAAGTCGTCCACGCCCGCGAGGCGGAACCGGTCGGTGCCGCGTTCCACCCAGACCCCGCGGTTCGTCAGTTCGCCGATCTTCGCGCTCTTGAAGCCCGCGCGCGTCTCCTCCAGACCGTGCCAGTAGTCGTGGTTCCCCAGCACGCCGAACACGCCCATCGGAGCGGTCAGCCCGGCCAGCACCTCGAAGCATGGGCGGATGTACTTCGCGTCCTTCAGGCAGTAGTCGCCGCCGAGCAGGATCAGGTCCGGGCGGAGCGAGAGGGTCGTTCGCACCACGCCCGCGACGTAGTCGAGATTGGTGAACGGCCCGTGGTGAATGTCGGCGAGGAACGCGACCGTCATCCCGTCGAACGCCTTCGGCAACCGCGGCAGCGCGAACCGCTGTCGAACGACTTCGACCCAGCTCGCTTCGAACAAGCCGTAGGACGCGCTGGCCGCGGCGCACGGGAGTGCGGCTGCGGCGACGGCCTTCAGGAAGATGCGGCGGTCCATCGTTCTGACCCGGTGCGAGGGGGCTTCGTCCGCCACGAGCGGCTGTTGGAAGGATACACAATTGAGGGGCCGAGAAGCTAGTGCGTGATTTGGCGAGTGCAAGGAATGCCGACGGGAATTGTGGGAAATGCTTGCGCTCGCAACCGCGCGCTAAGAAAAGCTAGCGCGACCGGCCTAGCCGGCGAACTGCCAGTGGACGTAGCGGTTGAGCAGCAGCAGTTGGGCGAACCCGAACCCCAGCAGGGTCACGAAGAGGAGCGTCCGGCGCCCGCGGAGCAGGTCGGCCAGTTCGACGAACGCGGGCAGCGCCGCGAGGATCAGCCGGTGCCCGCTCAGCAGCGTGCCGGAGGCGAACATCTGTGCCACCGGGACCAGCGCGAGGGCACCCCAGAACGCGCCGCGCCTCCGCCACGCGCGGACACCGAGCACCGCGGCCCCGATCACGAGGACCGCTTCGCCCCAGTGCGGCAGCGCCGGGTCGTAGATCGACGCGACCGCCCGGAACGGGTTCTTCCACGACAGCTCCGACCGGCCCCACATCGCCTGAGTCTTCAGCCCCGCGAACGGGTCGCCGACGGCCCACCACAGGAAGCCCCAGAACAGAACCAGCCCGGCGAAGCTCCCGACCGCGACGGCCGCCGCGCGCCATACCTCGCTGCGCTCGCGCTTCGTGAACCAGTCGAGGACCGCGGCCACGCCGAGCGCGACGCCGGTCATGCGCGCGAGTGAGCCGCCGAGCGCGCACAGCCCAGCCCGAGCCGGGCGGTTCGTCTGCCACGCCGCGAGCGCCAGCGCGGTACACAACAGGCCGAACGACTCGTTGTACGGGGCGGAGTAGAAGAACGCGGTCGGGAACGCGAGCAGCAACGCGAGCGTGCGCCAGCCGGCCGCGGGGTCAAGCTGTCGCGCCGCGACCCGCGCGAACACGGCGGCCCCGGCCGCGCCGGCGAGGTTCGCGACGATCAGCCCGAACCAGAACGGGTTGAGGCCGAGCGCGTCGGCGAGGGCGAGCGTCGCGGGCATGGCCGGCATGAACGCGACGCCGAGCCGGCCGCCGTCGTCGCGCGCCCCGCTGTACCCGTGCCGGGCCACGTTCGCGAGCCAGAGCGCGTCGAAGCGGTACCACGGCTCGATGTGGCGAGCGGTACTCGACAGGAGTTCAGATCGGAAGTGCGTCGGCGTGTGCGGGTCGGTGTGCGGGTCCGGCGGCAGAGTCGCCAGAGCGCAGCCGAGCGCGACCGTGCCGACGCGCACCGCGAGTGCGACGAGAAACAGGGGGAGGAATCGCGGGAGGAGAGGGGCAGCGTCGTGAGGTTGGGTCACGAGTTCACGACGAGCGGGAAACGGGTCCGCGTGAAAAGTCACTTCCAGTCGGGGCGGCGGGATTCGAACCCACGGCCTCCTGCTCCCAAGGCAGGCGCGCTACCAGGCTGCGCTACGCCCCGAATCGACGCGGGCGGCTTTCACACCGCCCGCCCCCTCATCCTACCGAACGGGACACGCCGCCGGTAGGGCGGGTTCAGTCGTTGGGGTGCCCCTTTTGATTTTGGCGAGCGGCACCCGTGAGGGTGCCGGTAGCCCGAGAACACCGGCACTCTTACGAGTGCCGCTCGCCTGAAAACACTGCA
>JAYUBA010000400.1:0-6948 GCA_043741075.1 Frigoriglobus sp. | reverse complement strand
GCCTTGATCGACCGAAAGGGTACATCTGCCGCCCGGAACACGCTCATGACGACGAGAAGCGACTGTCAGACACCCGCTACTGAATAATCCGGGCTAGGGGGAGAGGGGCCGAACCTGAGCGCCTCGCTCGATGTGGCTCGCGGTTGCTGGGCGATGGGTATTGCGGGGCCTGCGACGCATTGAGTCGGCCGCTCTCGGACCCGACGGTCCCTTAGGTGGAAACCGGGCCGCGGGAGGGGCGCGTCTTCGGGGTCAGGCGGCGCGGCTCGCGGCGACCCACAGCATGTACGCCACGCGGTCGTTGAGGTGCGACCGCTTGCGGCGGTGGAGGTACACGTCGCGCCAGGCGTAGTACAGTCCGGCGATGGCGAGGCAGGCGACGTTACACGCGAGCAACTGAAACACGATCGGACTCCCCTGCGGGGCGAGAGAGTAGCAGGCACGCCCGGCCTGCGGGATTGAGTGAGCGGTGCGGGTGGCGGGCGAGCACCGACACCGAACCGTAGGTCACGAGGGGTGCGGGTCAACCGCGGGCGCGGGAAAATGAGGGCCGCGGCGCGCGCCGGACTGACGGCTTTTTCGGCACCATTCACGCGACCCGCGAATGCGGCAGAACCGGAAGTGAGCGCCGCTAACCGGCGGCATCGGGCGGGACCACGAGTTCGCCCCTCAGCCCGGCCAGCCCCTCGCTGCCGAGGCGGACCAGGTTCCCGTCCACCTCGACCTCGAACAGGTCGTCCAGTTCCTGATACGTGAGGATGCGCACGCGGGCACCGGGCATCAGCCCCTGCGTGCGCCAGCGCCGCAAGCGGTCGGGGTTGTCGTCTTGTGCCTCGCGCACGATCACGATTTGCCCGGCGCGGCAGGTCGAGAGTTGCCGGAGGTCGCGCGCCTTCAGTTCGCCGGTGCGGGACGGGATCGGGTGCCCGTGCGGGTCCTCGTGCGGCTCGCCGAGGTAGTCGGCGATGGCCTGCTCCAGGCGCGGCGAGATGGCATGTTCGAGCGCTTCTGCCTCCGCGTCCACCTCGCTCCAGTCGAGCTTCAAGACTTGCGTGAGAAAGAGTTCCACCAACCGGTGCCGGCGGATGACGCGGAGCGCCTCCGCGCGGCCGGTCGCGGACAGCTTCGCGCCGGTACCGGACGTGTACTCGATCCACCCGGCGTCGGCGAGTCGCTTGAGCATCCCGGTGACGGACGGCGCTTTCACGCCCAGCGCGTCGGCGATCTTGTTCGGCTCGACGAACCCGTCGGCACCGCCGAGCCGGTGAATGGACTTCAGATAGTCCTGAACGGCTCGCGTCGGTTGGTCGGGCATACCGGACTCCGTGCGGGTTCGCCCTTATCTTAACGAACCCGGACATGCTGCGGAAGAACCCACCCCCGGCCCCTCCCTGGAGGGAGGGGAGAAAGAGGGCCGCTTTCTTGCTCCCCTCCCTCCAGGGAGGGGCCGGCGGACCGGTTTCATCCCGCCGCTTGCCGACCACAGAACGGGCAAACCGTTGGGTTGCCAGGCGGCTCCGGGTTTTCTTCGTCGGATCGAAATGCTGCCGTCTCGCGATGACCGCAATCCGAGCAACGGTGTTCCCAGGAGTGGATCTCCAGTGCCCCATCCCTGAAAAGGTTGTGCGAACAGTTCACGGTTCCTCGCGTGCAGGGTGTACATTGGCCGATCTGTTGCCGATCGCGCGGCATAACCCGTTCCTCCTCATGCGTGGGCCGTTACCGGTTCCGACCGGCCGAAACCCACGCGGCTCTCAAGAAACCTCCCAAACGACTCAACGAACTGCTGCTCAACGCACTTGCACCCGTTCCATGAACAACCCGAAATCGGCATCCGTCGAACTCAGGGAAGGGGGCGGGGGGGGGTTAGGTCTGCCCCCAGGGCCAACGCATCTAAATTGCCTTGAAAACCGCCTTTGTTTCCAATCGGCTGCGAGCATCGCCTGCGTTTTCTGGGGCAAACTCGGTGCGGGAGTCGCAAAATCACCGAAAAGCCCTTGATTTAGATGCGTTGGCCCTGGGTCTGCCCCTATGCGGCGACGCGGCGCGCGAGTTCCGAAGCGCCCAAGAGGTAGTCCGCGGCCCGGTCGCACGCGCCGGGAACCGCCACACGGTCGCGAAGGGCCGCGACGCGACCGACCAGCGCCAAGCGGCTTGCGGGGTCGTTCAGCCACCCCAGCACGTGCCCCGCGATCCGGTCGGACTCGTCGCGGTCGGTCGCGACCTCCGGGAACAGTTCCTCGCCGGCGAGCAGGTTCACGAGGCTCATGTACTTCGTCTTAATCATCCGTCGCAGCACCCACGCCGCGACCCGCCCGACCCGGAAGACGACGACCGTCGGCTTGGCCCGGAACATCAGCTCCAGACTCACCGACCCGGACACCGCGATACACGCCTCCGCCAACTCGATGATCTCGGGCGTGCGGCCCACGTACACGTCGATGGGCACACCAAGGGGAAGTTGCGCCCGCACCGCGCCCGCCTGCCGGTCGTTGAACGCGGCGACGAGGAACCGCGCGTCCGGCCGGGCGGCGTGAATCTTCCGCGCGGCGGCGAGCATCATCTCCGCGTTCGCGGCGATCTCGCGGTCGCGCGAGCCGGGGAGGATCGCGACCCGCGGACCCGGCCTCGCGCGCTCGGCGGCGAGGAACGCCGGGTCGGGCCGCTGCCGCGCGAGTTCGTCGAAGTAGGGGTGCCCGATGTAGTGCGTGTTCACCCGCCGCTCGCGGTACCACTCCTCCTCGAACGGCAGCGCGGTCATGACGCCGGTGAAGAACTTCCGCACGTTCCGCACGCGCCACTGTTTCCAGGCCCAGATTTGCGGCGGCACGAAGAAGTACGTGGGCACGCCGTAGTCGCGGATGCGCTTGGCGATCCCGAAGTGGAAGCCGGGGTAGTCGATCATCACGACCGCGTCCGGCTTCGCGGTGCGGACGTGCCGGACCGCGAGCGCGCCGACGCGCAGGAATGTCGGCATATTCAGAATGACTTGCGACAGCCCCATCACCGCGAGGTCGGTGAGTGGGTACAGGATGTCGGCCCCGGCGGCGCACATGAGCGGCCCGCCGAGTGCGGTGACGTGCGCGTCGGGCCGCCGGGCCAGGACCGCGCGGATGAGGTTGGCACCGTGCAGGTCGCCGCTCGGTTCGCCCGCGCTGAGGAACAGTTTCATCGTGGCATCCTTGCCAGCGGTGTGTCGGCGACTACTTACGCTTGTCCAGGGCGACCGGGATGTCCCGGACCCGCTGTTCCACAACGGGCGCGACCGGGGGCGGGGTGGAGACGCCCACGCCGGGCGCGGCCACGACGCCGGACCCGCGACCGGGCAGGTCGGTCGGTTCGGCGACGCGGCGGTAGCCGAGCGAGCGCAGGACTTCGAGCACCTCGCTCCACGTCGGGAACGGGCGGCGGTTCTCCCGCTTGTACCGGTCCATAGCCTTCATGAACTCGGTCTCGTCGTCCGTGTAGTCGCGCTCGCAGGTGGTCGGGTCGATGAGCCGGCGGCGCTCGCTGCTCTTGCGCTTGGCGGCGGCGTTCTCGGCGCGCCGGCGGTCGGTGGCGACCGGGATCACGCGCTTCCGGCGGTCGGCCGAAAAGTCGGTGGTCCCGGAGCCGGTCTTGCGCTCGGCCGCGGCAGTTTCGGGCGCCGCCGCGGGTTGCGGGGCGTTCGTCGGAGTCGTCATGGTGGCGGTGCCTCACAGCCGTGTTTGGGGGGAGGGCTGGGAGCCAGGCATCACGGCCAACCTTGGCCGGCGCGTCTTGCGCGATCCTACAGGATGAACGGGTGTTTCTAAGACTACCCGACTAACGGGATGTGTCAACCGGAATTAACACCCGATCCCAATTCCGACCGGAATTACTGCGGGACCGGATGCCGGTTGCCGAAACGAGCGAACCTGGGGCGAATGTGCCGCGGCCGGGGTCCGAAAACACCCCGTCGCTGACGCTCCGGGTTCGCCTGTCTCTGGGCGAACCCGGAGCGTCAGCGACGGGGTGAATACCAGTGCATCAGAAGTAGAAGTTGAGGAACGACATCGCTTCCACCGACCACGGGCGCGGGCCGGCGACGGGAACGCACACGGCCGCGCTCAGGACCGCGCGGTTGAACCGGAAGTGGACGCCGCCGGTCACGTTCACCTCGTCCTGAAGGTAGGCCAGTCCGTTCGGGTTGCGGCTCGTGAGCGGCGTGCGGACGTGCAACTCGGCCGTCGGCACCACCGCGGTCAGCCACGCGTTCGCGCCGTTCCGGTACACGTAGTAACCGGCCGCGACGCTGTTGTTCCACAGCGTCGGGTCGCGCCCGTCGGTCGGCACCACCAGGCTCGTGACCCCCTGCACGTAGGCGCGGTCGAAGGTCCGCACGAACCCGGTCCACGGCTGGAACAGCACCGAGTGCGGCGCCTTCGAGCCGTCCCCGAGGGTCGCGTCGCCGCTGCCCGTCGGGGTGGTCAGCACCAGGCCGGCGGACCACAGGTCGCCGGTCGCGCGGTCGTTGGCGATCGCGTACTTCCAGATGAGCGTGAGGTCGCCGACGTTGTTCGTACCGCCGACGCCCGCCGGGCCGTACTGCTGCACGAACGGCAGGCGCATCCCGAACGACGCGTCGCCGTCGAGGAACGTCTTCTCGAAGCCGACCATCTGCCGCTGGAGATCGACCCCGCCGAGGCCGGGGTTCAGCCGGCTGCCGATGTTGTCGTAGAAGTTGTAGCCGCCGTACACGCGGTCCTGCGGGCGCGGGTTGTCATTGTCCGTGATGAGGATGCCGCTGTACCGGGCCGCGAGCGTGAGCCGGATCAACCGCTGTTGCGCGACCACGTCGTTCACCACGATCGGGTCGTTCGCGATGATGGGGACGTTCGTGACCGTGTTCGTGATCGTGTTGGTCACCACCGTTCGCCCGAAGTTATCGACCGTGAAGACCTGCGTGGTGTTGCTCGTGGTGGTGGGGGTGAAGCCGGTGACGCGCTGGTTGAAGCCGACGACGCGGGACCGGGTGGTGAACCCGGTGGTGATGAGCCGCTTGTAGAACACGCCGCCGAAGTCGCCGTCGAAGTTCTCGTTCGCGGTGCGCGCCGGTTGCCCGCCGGCCTCCGTGAGCTGCACGGACGGCAGGCTCAGTCGCCGTTCCAGCGGGTTGGGGATCGTCGGGTCGCCGCGCGGGACGGGCGTGTAACCGGGGGGCGCCAGGGGCGGCAGCATCATCGGCACGCCCGAATCGCCCGGCGGCGCGGCGAAGGTGCCGAGGTCGGTCGGCAGCGTCACCGGCGACGAGAGCCGGCCGGCCGGCGCGCCGATCGCGGGAACGAGCACGTCCTGTGCGGGGAGCGCCCGGTGCGCGACGGGGAGAACGACGAGGGCAAGGGCAAACACCCGGCGCATGGGACGCTCCGTGTCCGCGGGGGCGGGATCGGTCGCATGGACTGCGCTCGGATTATCGGTTCCGCCCACTCTCCCGGTTCACTCGATTCCACCTCATCTGCCGGTTTCACCGAATCTGCCTACTTCTTCGTCACGGGGATCGGGATCACCTTCCGCACCACCTTGTTCGGATCGAACGCGTCCTTCGCGCTCGGCTCCAGGAGGAAGCGCCAGACGGGCCGGTCGTCGTGCCGGCTGCGCACGACGACCGGCAGCGGCAGTTCCACCTCCGACGCGAACAGCACGAAGAACTCCGTGGCCGAATCGCCGCCGGTGATGATGCTCGCGATGCGGAACCCGTCCGCGGCGGGGGCGAGTTCGCGCGACGCGTCGGCCTGGAGCACGCTCCCGCCGTCGATCTCCTGCACCCGCACCGCGCCGTCCGACTGAACGAGGAGCAGCGTGACGAACACGCGGCGGTCCGATCTCACCTTCAGTTTGAACGCCTGATCCACTTTCACCAACTTCACCGGTTGGCCGTCGGCGACGAGTTCGGCCGTCAGCGCGAACGGTGCCGGGTCGGGGGTCACGTCGCCGGCGTACCACCCGGACAGCGGCGGGATCGGCGTGCGCCCGTCCGCCGGCTTCGGGATGACGAGCGGTTCCGCCCCTCCCAACTGGCGCGGCACGGGCGGCCCGTCGGGCATCGCGCGTTCCAGAGCCGCGAGGCTCTTGATGTCGGCCGCGAGCGGGGTCGGCTTCTCTCCGCGCACGAGGGCCGCCGTCAGCCAGTCGCCGCGAACGAAGGGCACCGGCCGCACCTGATTCCCGGCGGCCAGGAACGCGTCCAGTCGCTTCGTCGGCGCGGACCCGTCCGCGAGGCGGAGTGTCGCATGGGGGTACTCCAACAAGAGCAGGTCGAACGGACGGAGTGCGAAGGGCGCGACCGGCTTGAGCCGCTCCATCTTCTGGAAGAGTTCACCGGTCCGCCAACCGAGTTTCGTGAGTTCGATGCGGTACAGCGTGGCGGTCGCGTCCACCGGTTCGAGCCTCACCGGCGCGCCGGTGGCGGCCGAGAACGCGTCGTTCAGCCGCCGCTCCGCCGCGACGAGGTCCGGCGGCGGTCGGTCGTCGCGAACGAGGTGTGCGAACGACGCGTACCGGAGGGACAACCCGGCGTTGCGGTCGTTCCCCTTCGCGTTCGCGCGGTCGATGTCGTCGGCGATCGCTTCGAGCGCGAACCGCTCGTCGAACGCGGCCGGGTAGGCGGGCGCCTGCGCCTGCACCCACTTCTCCAGAACCGCGATCTCGTCGGCGCTCGGCCCGGCGCGGTTGGCCGGCGGCATGGAGCCGTCCTTGACGAGTTCGAGGAGTTGCGACCGCGCGCCCGGCGCGACGACCGGCACCGGCCGGCCCTTCGCGGTCAGTTGCGCGTGGTCCATCACCTTGAGCTTACTCTGACCGGGGTCGGGGCTGCCGGTGTGGCACTCGGCGCAGTACCGGCGGAGGATGTCGCGCGCGTGAATGGCGAGGTCGCCGCTCGCGCGCGTCGGGGCCGGCTCCGCGGCCGGCGCGAGGGCGGGCGCGACG
>JAYUBA010000399.1:0-2065 GCA_043741075.1 Frigoriglobus sp. | reverse complement strand
CGCCTTCACCCGCCGCAGCGTGCGCTCCGGGATGCCCGCCGCCCGCGCCGCCGCTTCCACCTCCGGCGCCCGCATCGCCCCGCCCGTCAACAACTCCCGCAGCCACTCCGCCGCCCGCTCCCGCGTCCGCAACCCCGCCCGCTGCGGCACCCCCGACCCGAACAGGTCGTCCGCCGACACGTCCAGCGGGCCGGTCCAGTCCACCACCGTCTGCCCGCTACCCGCCGCGCGACCCAGCCGGAAGCCGAGCGACCGGCCCGGCGGGCCGACGTTCGTCTTCGACACGGTCAGCACCCGCAGCTCCGCGTCGTCCGGGTGGCGGGCGATCATCAGCCCGGTCCGCACCGCCCCCACGATGCCGATGCTCCCCGCCCCGCCCGCCTTCCGCAGGTGCCGCACGAGGAGGATGCACGCGTCGGTTTCGGCCGCCAGCGCCGCCAGCGGGGCGAGCGCGAGGCGCACCGCCTGGTCGCTGTTCGCGCGCACCTCCGGGGCGAAGAACGCGGTCAGCGGGTCGATGACCACCAGCGCCGCGGCCGACTCGCGGACCGCACGGGCGAGCTGGGGCATGTCGTCGGGGTACCGCGGCACCCACTCCTGGCCGATGCCGGGGGCGTAGAAGACGCGGACGCGGTCCGGGTTCCCGCCGGCCGCCGCGACCCGCGGGCGGATGGTGTCGCGGGCGTCGTCCTCGGCGTTCAACAGGAGCACGTTCGCGGGCGCCGCCGGCGCGCCGCCGGGGAGCGCCGCACCGGCCGACACGCGGGCCGCGAGGTCGAGCGCGACGAACGACTTGCCGGTGCCGGGGTCGCCGTCGAGGACCGCGAGCTTGCCGCGGGCGAGGTACGGCTCCCACAGCCACGACACCGCGACCGGCGTGATGTCGGCACACGCGACCGGCGTAAACGGGACGGGAGAAGGGTGCGACATGACGAACCTCAGAGGTGACGCGCGAGGTGAGGACGTGCCCCCGCAGCGCCCCTTGACTTGTCGGGGCGGTAGTGGTATTATGTTCACTGGTGTGGCGGAAGTCAACCGCGGGTGTCGAAAAGCGTGTCCGAGTGGTGTCGAGAAGGGAAGTGGGTGTGAGAGTGGCCGCCTTGGCCATCTTGGCCGCCTTGGGCGCGAAACGCTGGGAATTCAAGGGTTTGGTTCAGGGGGCGACCTGGCCGCCTTGGGCCATCTTGGGCCATCTGACCGGCGGTCTACCGGCCCTCGCGGAGGCGGTCGCCGAGGAAGTTGTCCAGTTCGGGGATCGCGTAGATCTTCGCCGCGGTCACGTCCGAATCGTATGCCGCCCGGTGGAACGTCACGTCCATGCCGTCCACGGTCACGTAGCACGAACGCGGGTCGCCGTCCCGCGGTTGCCCCACCGACCCGACGTTCACGATCGCCTTCCGCCCGTCGAACCGCCAGAAGTTGTTGACCTCGTCCGGGGCGAAGAACTGCCAGTCCGCGCCCGCCGCCGGCGGCTCCACGAACACGCCGGGGACGTGCGTGTGGCCCGCGAAGCAGTAGTTCTCCAGGAGCGCGCCGATCCGCTCCATCTTCTGCTCGTTGTGGATGTCTTCGGGGAACACGTACTCGTTGGTCGGGTTCCGCGCGGACCCGTGGACGAACAGGAACTCGCCCTCGCGGTGGACCCGCGGGCGCGCGGCGAGGAACGTCCACAGGTCGTCGCGCCGGGCCGCTTCGAGGACGCCGCGGGTCCAGTAGACCGCGCGCTGGGCCGACGCCCCGAACCCGTCCGGGTCGAACATGACGGCTTGGTCGTGGTTGCCGAGGATGGTCACGTCCCACTTCGTCGCGAGGTCGAGGCACTCGATCGGGTTCGGGCCGTAGCCGACGATGTCGCCCAGGCAGTACACGGCCGACACCGGGCGCCGGGCCACGTCGGCCAGCACCGCGGTCAGCGCTTCGAGGTTCCCGTGGATGTCACTCAAGACGGCGAACATGGGCGACCACCGTAACACTACAGCGCGGGTTCCTTGATCTGTTGGCTGAACCGCCTCTGGGAAGGGGCCGAAAACACGGGTAATTCGAGTTTGGGTCCGTTTCCAAACCT
>JAYUBA010000398.1:0-2065 GCA_043741075.1 Frigoriglobus sp. | reverse complement strand
TACTCGTCCAGGGCGTCCGGCGGGACGCGGATCGTCCCCCGGCCCAGGCCGTACCGCTCGTGCCGCAGGCGGCCGGCGGAACACAGCCCGTAGACCAGCGACGCCGACACACCCAACCGTTCGGCCGTCTGCTTCACGGTGAACACCAACAGCCCTCCTCCGGCGTGAATCCCGGGCCCGACCGGCACGCCCAACCGGCCCGCGACCTCGGTCGAGAAATCCCCCACCTCCGACCGGTGCGCCGGGCGACCGGCCGCGCCGTTCTTCCGCCATTGCGACCGCCGCTTCCGCAGCGACTGTCCCGGCGTCACCCCCCGACATCGTCGTCGCTGTACTCGATGTCGAGGGTCCGCACGGGCGTTTCCGAGGCGTCCGGCTCGGACGGACTCGGCACTTTTTCCCGGGCGACGGTGGTCCGTTTCCGGGCGCTGAGGCCGCGCCCGATGTACTCGGCGATGTGCTCGGTTAACACCATCCGGACCAGGTTCGAGACGTCGATGCCCAGCCCCCCGGCGGCCGCCCGCACGTCAGCGTCCAACTGCGGGTTCAACCGCACGACGAGTTGCATCGCCTTCGGTCCGACCGTGCCGCCCTTGGTTCGAGGCATCGAAATTCTCCGTCGTGTCGGTACCGGGGCCAGGTTATTTAACTGCGTCTTATTTTGCCATGTACTCTTTTGGGTTGCAAGAAGTTGCAATGCGATTTCATCGGACTCCTGCATCCGGTCACCGTCCGACCGAATCTCTTTTCCCGCAGTCGTTCGCCAACGCCGACGCGCCACGATCGGTCGCGGCGACGCCCCCGGCCGGAGTGCCCGACGCGCGAACCCGATTCGACGGGTGTGATCCGGCCCGTGAATGATCGACGCGGGAAGTGCGGCATCGACTCGGAGCGTCGGGGGGCACCGCCGTCGAATGCGAAGTGATCTCTCGACACGCCGCAGGTCGCGCCCCATGCCGTCCCGGTGGTGGCCGAGTTGAAGTTCTCGGTGGCCGAGGCGGTTCGGCGGCTCGGCCGCCGAGAGAACCGACTCCGCAGTGGAGGACGGTCGTCCTCGCCGAGGGTGCCACCGCCTTCCGCGGGTCGGGCCAGCCGAGGCCCGCCAACGACGAAATCCGCCGCCCGCGCGCCGACATCGAACGGCCCGACAGGGAACGCGACGTCCTGAAACAAGCGCCGGCGTTTGTCGCCGGCCCGTCGAAGCGATCGTCGCCCGGGTTGAGCGATCAGGCGGGGAGTGCCGCGGCGCGGCCCCGAACCCCGCCCATTTTTCCCCGTGTTGTGCGGCAGGGTCATTTTCGCGAGACGACGCGCCGCTCGTTCCTACCGGGTCGCGATTTCCCCAAAACAGGGCCGGCACGCTCGCCCCCGGGACGGCACCGGGCCGGGCGCAACCGCCGAGCGAGTCGGCACTTCCGCCGCCCGAGCCGCGGCAGTTCAGTCGCCGTATCGTCTGACGATCCGTCCGGGTCCGACGCGGCCCGCTCCGGCCGTCCCGGTCCAGTTGGCCCCGCCCCAGTCGGCCCTTCGTCGGCCCGGAATCCCCGTACCGCCCGACGCGAGACCCCTCGAAACGCACGGGCGGACCCCGCCGCCGCAGCCCCGTCCCCGTCGGACACGGTCTCCTGGGAGTCCGCGGACGCCCGCGGGGGCGGGCGAACCAGCCGCCCGTGCCGCGCGGGATTCGGAGGTGAGCGAGGTCACGCCCGCGGGCGGATCGACATTCCAACCCCGATCCGCTCGCCGTCCACCGGGGGTTCGCAGTGGCCGTGAGCCGCCGCCCCGGCGAGCGAGACGGGCGTCCGGTATCGCCCGTCGCCGTCACGCCGTCACCCAGCCCCTCCCCAGCAGCCAGGACTTGACCGCCTGCGTGAGCACGACGTAGCCCAGCAGGATCGCGGCCAGCAGCGGCCAGTACAGCGCCGGCAGCGGCGTGAAGCCCAACACCGGGCCGAGCGGCGAGAAGGGCAGCGACGCCCCGACCGCCATCACCGCCACGGTCGTGGCGATGAGCGGCCGGATGGCCCGGCTCTGCACGAAAGGAATGCGGTTGGTGCGGATGACG
>JAYUBA010000397.1:0-6956 GCA_043741075.1 Frigoriglobus sp. | reverse complement strand
CCGTCCGCCCGCGCGGCGGGGGGCGGGGCGGGGCGCGCCCGGCGCGGCGGGCGCGGCCGGCACAACCGGTCGGGTCGCGCGCGCCGGGCAAATTTCGGCCGCGCGCTTCGATCACTACCGGTACGGGTCGAACCCAGTGTTCTCGCTCCAGGTGACAAGTGGTCGTAATCGGCGGCGCGCTGGTGGTGCTGATCTCGGTCCTGGTCGGCTTCAGCATGGCCGGCGGCAAGATCGGCGCGCTCCTCCACCTGTCCGAATTCGTCACCATCGGCGGGGCGACGCTCGGCGCGCTGCTCATCATGGCCCCGACGAAGGTGATTAAGGATCTGGTGCGCGGCATCCTGCAGACGCTCAAAGGCTCCCCCTACGGGAAGGGCACCTGCACGGAACTGTTCAAACTGCTGTACGGGCTGGCCCGGCTGGTCCGCCAAGAGGGGCTGCTCGCCCTGGACGCGCACGTGACCAAGCCGGACGAGAGCGCGCTGTTCCAGCAGTTCCCGAAGGTGAGCAAGAACCACCACGCGAGCCACTTCCTGTGCGACGCGCTGGCGATGATTATCGACGGCACCGTGGAGAGCGCGCAGCTCCAGGTGTGGCTGGAGGAGGAAATCAAAGTGGTCGAGCGGGAGCACCACGCGGCGACCGGGGCGCTGGCGAAGACGGCCGACGGCCTGCCCGGCTTCGGGATCGTGGCCGCGGTGCTCGGGATCGTCGTCACGATGGCGTCGATCGGCGGCCCGGTGGACGAGATCGGGCACAAGGTCGGTGCGGCCCTAGTCGGCACGTTCCTCGGCATCCTCATGGCCTACGGGTTCTTCGCCCCGCTCGCGGCCCGGATGGAGGCGCTCGGCGAACAGGAGATCCTGTTCCTCCGCGCGCTGTCGGTCGGGGTGGTGGCGATCAACGACGGGGTCAGCCCCAAGGACGTGGTGACCCGCGCCCGCCGCATCGTCGGCACCGACTGCCGGCCCAACCAGGCCGAAGTGAAGGACATGTTCGGTTGACCAGTTCCGGGCTCCTCAATCTCGTACCCGGCGCAGCCGGCGGGGGAATCGTGGCGAAGGGCGGCGGCGGGTCGTGGAAGGTGGCGTACGCGGACTTCGTGACCGCGATGATGGCCTTCTTCCTCGTGATGTGGATCGGCGCGCAGGACGTGAAGGTCCGGCAGTCGGTGGCGAACTACTTCGTGGACCCGGCCGGGGTGAACAAGAAACCGGTGTCCGCGGGCGCGGTCATGAACGAGACGGTGAGCGGCCCGGTGCCGAAGGACTCGGCGGTGAACACGGGCGGCGGCAGCCACGCGCCCGGCGGCCAGCCGCCCAGCCCCTCGACCGCGGCCGTGATCGGTTGGATCAAAGACAAGCCCGACCGGTTACAATACTGGAAGGCGCAGGCGCAGCGGTGCCGCGACGCCGCCACCGCGCAGAAGGCGGGCAACCAGTCGAAGCCCCCCGACGACATCGCCAACGAGCAACTCTCGGCGATGCTCAAGTCGGAACTGTTCGAGGGCCTCCCGGCCCAGACGCCGGAGGTGTACAAGCGGATGGTTCTGGAGTCCCTAAAGGGCGTGGACTGGAACCAGGTGGCGAACGATGTCCTGAGCTCGTAACGGCAACGCCCCTTGTGCGGCCCGGACCGCGGGGGTATAGAGCGAGAACTCAGGAGGGCGGGATCGTGCGCGTCGGACTCTGGCGGTGGCTCACGTTCGCGGCCGTGCTGACCCCCGTGGTCGGCGTGGGGGCGCTCGCGCAACCGCCCGGCGCGCCCGACAAGAAGCCGGACGAAACGTCGAACGCGGCGGAGCGGGCCAAGCTCCAAGCGGACCTGCTCCTCGTGCTGAAGCGGATCAACGTCGCGCCGGCCCCGATGCCGTACCCGCCGCCGCCGGCCCCGCCCAAAACGAAGGTCGATTACAGCGGCGGGGGCACGAGCATCGACCCGATCCGCGAGGGCATGAACCTGTTCCGGGATAACGACTTCGAGGGCGCGCGCCGGACGTTCCAGCTCATCGACCCGGCCGCGCTGAACAAGGAAGACCGGGCCTTCGTGCGGTACATGTTGGCGTGCAGCCTGCGGCGGCAGAACAAGACCGGCGAGGCGGAGGTGATCTACCGCGAGGTCGCGAACAGTACGGACGACGAATTCCTCACAAACTGCGCAATTTGGCAGCTCTCCCTGATAAAGTCGGATCAGGAGCTTCAGGTGCAACTCGAACAACTTCGGTCACGCGCGAAATCGAAGTGATTCGCGCGCGACTTCTGCCTTTTATTCCACTTCTCCTCGCTCGTTGGGCGATTCCGGTGTTACAAGAAATGTGGGAGACGGTGGCCGCCGCGACCGGGTTGGTCGCGGAGATCGGCCTTCGGTTCAAGGCCGGCGACGCGGCCGACGACTTGCTTGCCCAACTGGATGCGGACCTCGCGGCTCTCACCCGACAGGTGCCCGGCACGGCCGAAGACCTCCCGGAAGACCTTCGGACCGAGATCGCGCGGCTCCTCTCCCTGGTGCAGACGGCCGTCGCGACCGGCGACGAATGGCTGGCCCGAACGGGTCCGGAACTTGCATCCCAACACGTGCGGCAGCGCCTCCAGCGCGCGTACGGCGTCCCCTGACAGTCACGGTCGGCTCACCAATGACCACCCCCACCGCGAGCCTGACCGCACTCCCCCAACCGGTAGCGGACGCGACCGCGACCGGTCGTTCTTCGCAACCGCGGGCCGCGGGAACCGACAGCCCATTCCAGTCCGCGCTCGCCGCCGCCGGTCGAACGCGACAGACACAGCAGGCGCAGCAGACCGACACCGCGAACGCCACGAACGCGACCACCGACACCGCGGCGGCGAGCGCCAGCCAGGCCGCGACCGACGACAAGGCGGACCGGGAGAAGAAGGACGACGCGAAGGACGCGACCCTCGCGGGCCTGCTCGCGCTCGCCGCTCAGTTGCTCGCCCCGCCCGCGAATACGGCGGCGGCTCAGGTCACCGAACAGACGGCGGCGAGCGGGACGAGTACCGACCTCACCGCCGCGGTGACGGCGAACCCCGCGGCCACGCGAACCCGCGCCGACCAACTCCGACTCGACCGCGCCGGCGGGCTGCTTTCGACGCCGGCCGGCGCGCCCGCGACCCAAGCGGCGAACGCGACGCAGACCGCGGCGGAAGCCACACTGGCGACCGCGAATTCCGCACGGACTTCAACCACCGCGACGCCCGCGGTTCCCACGCCCACGCCGAACGAGACGACCGCCCGCGCCGCGACGGCCACGGCCCTGCGCGGCGGAACGTCGAGCATTCCGGCGCAACCGCAGATCGTCGCGAACGCGATTCCGATCCCGCCGGTCCCGGCCGATCCGAGCGTGACGGCCCCGCCAGTGTCCGAGCCGACCGCGGCCCTCCCCGCGACCGCCGTGCCGTCGGCCCAACTCGGCGATCGCCCCACCACGACCGGCGAGCGGTTCGCCGCGCTCGCGTCCGCGGGTGCGCAATTGGCCGCGTCCGGGCCGCCCGCCTCGGTCGCGTTCGCCAATACCCTCGCTCAAGTCGCGGCTCCCGCCCTCGCGGGAGCGGCACCGAGCGGAACGGTTCTTCCACTCACGAACATCGACAGTGCGCTCGCGCCCCCATCGCTTCAAGCGGCGGACGACGCGGCCGGCGTCGCGCCGACCGGAACCGCCCCGCTGCCGCCCCTCCCGGCGCTTGATCGGGGCGCGCCGGCGGCTCCCGCGGCCGTACCGGCAACCCCGGCGGCACAGGTCGCGGAGGCGGTCGTCGTGCATTCCCACGTGCTCGAACGCGACGGCGTCGTCGAGTTCCGGATGCGGCTCGACCCGCCGGACCTGGGCCGCGTCCAGATCCGCCTCATTACCCGTGGCGACGAGGTTTACGGGCAGGTGCTCGTGGCCGACGACGCGGTGCGGCGGCTGATCGAGAGCCAATTACCGGAACTCCGGCAGCGGCTCGAAGCGGCCGGCGTTAATATTCAGCGGTTCGATGTCGCCACCGACAGCGGCACCGGTGGGAACCAGAGCGCGTACCGCGAGTTCGCAGGGCCGGCGCTCGCCCCGCGGGTGCCGACCGGCGTGCCCGCCCCGGCCCCGCAGGCGCGGGTCGGCCGGTTCGAGGCCGGTTCGCTCGACGTGACCGTGTAAACCGACAGAGTCAGGAGAACACATATGGCTACCACGAGCGGCGTCTCCGGGATCGGTTCGGACCAGTTCTTGAAACTGCTGGTCGCCCAGTTGCAGAACCAGGACCCCCTCAACCCGGTGAGCGACAAGGACTTCATCGCGCAGCTCACGTCGCTGAACACCGTACAGGGCCTCGACAAGCTGAACGCGAGTTTCGCCCAGATGCTGAAGCTCACGCAACTCACGCAGGGTTCGGACCTGATCGGCAAGACGATCAAATACACCCCGACCGGCGGGGGCGACGCCACCACCGGTAAGGTCGATTCGGTGACCGCCCAGGACGGTCAGTTCGTGCTGAGCGTCGGCACGACGCAAGTGAAGCTCGACCAGGTTCAGTCCGTCAGTTAGCCCCGCCGAACCGGCCCCGGACCGTCACCCCACCTACGACTCACACCTTCGAGGAAGACCGATGTCGCTGACCGCACTGTTCACCGGTTCGACGGGACTCCAGGCGAACTCGCAGGCGCTGGATGTCGTCGGGAACAACCTCGCGAACCTGAACACGACCGGGTACAAGACGCAGCGCACGCTGTTCAAGGACCTGGTGTACCAGACGCTCAACCCCGGCTCGGCGCCGACCGCCACCACCGGCGGCACGAACCCGGCGCAGCTCGGGTTCGGGGTCGGGGTCGGGTCCATCGACAGCCTGTTCGGCCAGGGGACGGTGACGCCCACCGGGCGCAACCTGGACGCGGCCATCCAGGGCCGCGGGTTCTTCGTGGTGAGCAACGGGGCGGCGACCGCGTACAGCCGCGCCGGGTCGTTCGCGGTGGACGCCGGCGGGTTCCTGATCGACCCGAACACCGGGTACCGGGTGCAGCGGACCGGGAACGTCGGCGAGGGGTCGGCCGCCCAACCCGGCTTCCAGGTGCCCGGCAACAACTCGATCCGGGTGCCGTTCGGGACCGGGGCCGCGGGCACGAAGACGACCGCGGTCACGTACCAGGGGAACCTGAGCAGCACGCTCCAGGTGGGCCAGAGCGCGACGACCGCGATCCAGGTGTACGACTCGCAGAGCACCCCGCGGGCGCTGAGCGTGACGTTCACCAAGACGGGCGCGAACACGTTCGACGCCAGCGCGGTCATCAGCGGCGGGACCGCGACCCTGTCCGCCACGCAGGTCACCTTCGACACCGCCGGCCTGCTCGTCGCGCCCGCCGCCCTGACGCTGAACGTCACCGGCATCCCGGGCGCGGCGAACCAGACGATCACGCTCAACCTGGGCACGCCCGGTCAGGCGACCGGGGTGACCCAGTTCGGCGGCACCTCGACGGCGACCGCTGTGACGCAGGACGGGTCCGGGTTCGGCACCCTCACGGACGTGTCGTTCGACGCCTCCGGCATCCTCCAGGGTCAGTTCAGCAACGGGCGCACGATCCCGCTGGCGCAACTCGCCATCGCCGGGTTCAACAACGAGGGCGGGCTGCTGCGGACGGGCAACAACTACTTCCAGGCGTCGGCCTCGTCCGGCGAGGCGCTGGTGGGCACGGCCGGGTCGGGCGGCCTGGGCAGCGTCCAGGGGGCCGCGCTCGAAGGGGCGAACGTGGACATCTCCATCGAGTTCTCGCGACTCATCATCGCCCAGCGCGGGTTCCAGGTGAACGCGCGAACGATCACCGCGGCGAACGAGACGCTCCAGGAGCTGGCGAACATCATCCGGTAACGCGTGACGCGATAACCGCTCGCGGCCCGCGCTCGTCGAGCGCGGGCCGCGGGCGTTTGGTGGGTCGTTCGTGGCGAGCGGGAGCGTCAGCCCCGTTCAACCTTGTTGCGGCCGTTTGCTCCGAGGTTCAACAGGGCACACGCCCCACTCGCCTTCAAACGCTGTGAGCCGGCGGTCGTTCGCGCGTTCCCGACCTCAAGGCGCGAGGGTTGGGGCGCGTTCGCGGAGCAAACGCACGAAGTCGTCGAGTTCCTGAGGGTTCAGGTCCGAGATCGCCCAGTATGCCATCCCCATCCGCTGCCAGGAACGGATGTGGAATCCTTGTCGGTGCAGAGACCGCACGGGCCGCTCTTCGTCGGCCGGGGCGGGCCACGTGAACACGTTGATGACGTGCTGCCGCCGGTGGTAGACGAGGGCGGCGACCGGCCGATCGGTCAGGTAGTCGAGCCGGCCGCCGGTCAGCGCGTAGCCGTTCGACGAGAGATCCTGTACCTGGGGCGAAAAGTTCAGTTTCCCCCGGAACCACGGCTTCACCGTGTGCTGGTCGGAGGATGCCACGTCGGTCACGTGATCGACCTGGAGCGCGCGTATGTGGCCGGCGACCACCTGATCCGCGAGCCGATCCTCGGTCGCGGCACCCGACCAGAGCATTCCGGCCGCCAGTGTCGCGGCCACCACGAGAACGATTCCGGCGGCGGTCGCGGCAAGGGCCACCGACGACCATCGCCGCCGGGCGGGTGGGGGAGCGGTAGTGGTCGGCAAGCGGTCGCGGAGGGTACTCGGCGCGCGGTGGTACAGCGGCGCGGACGCGAGCGCCTCCCGCAGGAGCCGCAGCCCGCGTTCGCGCTCCGCGCACTCCGCGCACGAGGCCAAGTGGTGCTCGACCTGGAGGTGCCGGACCAGGTCCAGTTCGCCGTCGGCGTACGGGTGCAACAGGGGTTGAACATCGCGGCAGTCCACCTCAATCCTCCGCTCTCGGGCACGAGGCCAGCCGCAGTTGGAGTTGCTTGCGGGCGCGCGACAACCGGGACATGACCGTCCCGACGGGAATCCCGATCACGGTCGCGATCTCCTGGTAACTCAGCCCTTCCAGTTCGCGGAGCACGA
>JAYUBA010000396.1:0-2066 GCA_043741075.1 Frigoriglobus sp. | reverse complement strand
CAGAGAGACGCAGATCAGAAGAAGGCAATTTCTTGTTTCTGATCTGCGTCTCTCTGCGTCATCTGTGGCTCTTTGTGCCTTTTACTTCTTCGTCCGGTTCGCGCGCGCCGTCTTGTGCCGCAGGAACGCGTGCATGAACGGGTCGAACGCGCCGTCGAGCACGTCGTTGATGGCCGGCGTCTTCAAGTCGATGCCGTCGCGCTCCTCGCGGACCAGCGTGTACGGCTGCATCACGTAACTGCGGATCTGCGACCCGAACGCGATCTCGCCCTTCGCGTCGTAGCTCCGCACCGTCTCGCCGATCCGCTTCTGCTCTTCGATCGCGTACAGCCGAGCCTTCAGAAGCTTCAGCGCGTTATCCTTGTTCTTGTGCTGACTCTTGTCGGTGCGGCTCTCGGCCCGGATGCCGGTCGGCCGGTGGATGCACCGCGCCCCCGACTGCGTCTTGTTCTGGTGCTGCCCGCCGGGGCCGCCGGTGCTGAAGTGCTGCCATTCGAGGTCGCCGTCCTTGATGACGATCTCGATGTCGTCCGGCAGTTCGGGCAGCACGTCCACCGCCGCGAACGAGGTCTGCCGCGTGTCGCCGCTGCCGAACGGGCTCATGCGGACGAGCCGGTGGACGCCGATCTCGCTCTGCATGTACCCGTAGGCGTAGGGGCCGACGACCTTGAACGACACGCTCTGGACCCCGGCTTCGAGGTTCGGCTCGATGTCGATCTCGTCCTTCGGCACGTCGAACCCGTGCCGCGCGGCCCACCGCGAGTACGCGCGGAACAGGATGTTCGCCCAGTCGCACGCGTCGGTGCCGCCGGCGCCCGGCTTGATCGAGACGATCGCCGTACACGAGTCGTGCTTGCCGCTCATCATCGCCTGTAGCTCGAACGCCTCGTACCGGGTCTCGGCCGCGACGAGCGCCGGCTCCAGTTCGGCCTCGAACGCCGCGTCCTCGTCCGCGAGTTCGGCCATCGCGGTGATGTCGCCCGCGGCGCTGGTGAGTTCCTCGTAGGGCTTCAACAGGGAGTTGAGCACCTTCAGTTGGCCGATGACGCCCTTGGCCTTATCCTGGTTGCCCCAGAAGTCGGGTTCGCTCTGCCGGGCTTCGAGTTGGTCGCGGGTGGAGGTTTTGCCCCGGATGTCAAAGAGAGTCTCGTAGCAGGGTGAGCCGGGTGCAGAGTTCGTCGGTGCGGCGGCGGAGGTCGGGGTTCATCGCATGTTCCTTCGCAGTGATGGGAGGCGACACGGCCGCCCACAGGGTTAGACACTAACATAGCAAAGCGGGTTCACCGCCAGAAGGCCAAGCAGCAGGAGAGAGTCGTGAGCAAGCTCGCGGGTATGGTCGCGGTCATCACCGGCGGCGGGTCGGGCGTGGGCAAAGCGACGGCCGCGCTGTTCCTCAAGGAAGGGGCGAAGGTCGTCATCGCCGGCCGCGACGCGACCAAACTCGCCGGCGTGGCGCACGAACTGAAGGCGGACGAGAACCTGCGCACCCTCCCGACCGACGTGACGAAGGCGGAGCAGTGCCACGCGCTCATCGAGTTCGCGACGACGGCGTTCGGCCGCGTCGATATTCTCGTGAACAACGCCGGCACGAACATCAAGGACCGCACGCTGCGCGAACTCACGCCCGAAGCGTGGGACATGATGATTCGCACGAACCTCGACGGCGCGTTCTACTGCACGAAGGCGGTGCTGCAGCAGATGCTCGACCGCAAGGACGGGGTGATCGTGAACGTGGTATCTGTGGCCGGCAAGCGGGCCAACCCGCTGGGCGGCGCGGCCTACGTCGCGGCCAAGTTCGGGATGGGCGGGTTAGGTCTGGTGCTGAGTAACGAGGAGAAGGACAGCGGCGTGCGGGTGAGTAACATCTACCCCGGCGAGATCGACACGCCCATTCTCGCGGTGCGGCCCAAGCCGGTGACGGAGGAACACCGGGCGACGATCCTGAAGGCGGAAGACGTGGCCGAAGCGATCCTGTTCGTGGCGAGCCTGCCGCCGCGGGTGTCCGTGCCGGAGTTGGTCATCAAGCCGACGACGCAGATGTATTGGTAACAGCAGGCAGAGCAAAC
>JAYUBA010000395.1:0-2068 GCA_043741075.1 Frigoriglobus sp. | reverse complement strand
TCCGCTGCATGGGGTGCCTACCGCTGGGTGGGGAAGAGCCGCGTATCCCGGTCATGGTGCGGAACCGGCGGCCGTTCGTCCACCGCGGGCCGGGTTTCCGAATCCCGCGGCGCGGCGCGGGCGAAGGTGTACCTGCGCGCCCGGACGCGGTAACATTGTGGCGTCCGCCGGTCGCCCGGCCCTCTGGAATCGCTATCCCCGTATGGAAATTACGCACAGTCATAAGTTAGTACTTCCGTCGGACGCGAACCACCACGGCACGCTGTACGCCGGGGCGATGCTCCGACTGGTGCTGGAGGCCGGGTACGCGACCGCGTGGAAGCACGTCGGCCCGCAGGCGAACCTGGTGCTGCGCCGCGTGCTGAACATGGAGTGCCTGCGGCCGGTGCCGGTGGGCGTGGTGGTGGAGATTCAGGGCGCGGTGCTGCGGTGCACGGCCGCGTACCTGGTGTGCGGGCTGGTCGGGATGCCGTGGGACGACGAGGGCGGGCCGTGGGCCGAGGCGCTGTTCGGCTTCGCCCAGGTGAGCGCCGACGGCAAGCTGACGCACTTCCCCGACCGCCTGCCGGCCGTTCACGTCCCGACGGGCGAGGTGTGGGAGCGCCTGGAGAAGCGCATGACCAAGCTGCTCCGCCTGCGGTGACGCGTCGATATACTCATATTGAGAGCCGCCGAAGACCCCTCCCCAACCCCTCCCCCAAAGGGAGAGGGGCTTCCGACTCCGATTCTGGCTCTCCCTTCCTTCTTAGGGAAGGGGGCCGGGGGGTTAGGTTCTTTCACCATCGGAGCCTGCCCATGCCGACCGCGCCCGCATTCGACTTCGACACCGACGCCGCCGTGCGGCGGTTGCTCCGCTTCCTCGCAGTCAACGCCATCACCGGGCACGAGGCGCCCATCGGCAAGGAACTCGTCGCCGCGCTGAAAGAGGTCGGCGTACCGGCGAACGCGATCCGCTTCGACGACGCCCACACCCGCATTCCCGAACCGACGCCCATCGGCAACCTCATCGTCAAGCTGCCCGGCACCGGCAAGAAGGACACGAAGCCGATCCTCTTCATGACGCACATGGACACCGTCCCGCTGTGCGCCGGGGCCAAGCCGAAGCTCGTCGGGAAGCGGGTCGTGAACGAACTCGAAGGCACCACCGCGCTCGGCGGCGACAACCGCACCGGGTGCGCGGTTCTGGTCACGCTCGCGGCCGAACTCATTCGGCAGAACCTGCCGCACCCGCCGATCACGATACTGTTCACCGTCCGCGAGGAGAGCGGCCTGTTCGGCGCGAAGTACCTCAACCCGGCCGACCTCGGCGGGCCGACCGTCGGCTTCAACTTCGACGGCCGTTGCGCCGCGGACGTACTCGTCGGCGCGATCGGCGCGGACCGCTGGACGGTGGACATTCGCGGGAAGGCGGCGCACGCGGGCGTCGCCCCGGAGAAGGGCATCTCCGCGACGATGGTGCTCGCGCTCGCGCTGGCGGAGGTCCACGGGGGCGGGTGGTTCGGCAAGGTGGTGAAGGACGGCCGCGAGGGGACGAGCAACGTCGGCTCCGTCGGCACGCTCGACGGCAAGTGCGCCGGCGACGCCACCAACGTGGTGACGGACTTCGTTCATATGAAGGGCGAGAGCCGGAGCCACGACGCGAAGTTCGTGCGCGCGATCACGGCCGCGTTCAAGACCGCGTTCGCGGGCGCGGCGGCGAAGGTGAAGGACCACGAGGGGCGCACGGCGAAGGTGAAGTTCGTGTCGCGGCTCGACTACGTGCCGTTCCGGCTGAAGTCCGACGCGGCGGTGGTCGGGCGCGCCGAAGCCGCGGTGCGGGCGGTCGGGCGCGAGCCGAACCTGCGCGTCACCAACGGCGGGCTGGACGCGAACTGGATGGTGAAGCACGGCATCCCGACCGTGACGTTCGGTGCCGGCCAGAACGAGATTCACACGGTGAAGGAGTACGTCGATCTGACCGAGTTCGAGAGCGGCTGCCGCGTCGCGCTGGCACTGGCGACTGCTGAGTGATTTCTTCGCCCTCTCCCTTGCGGGAGAGGGTGGCGGCGCTTCGCCGACGGGTGAGGGG
>JAYUBA010000394.1:0-2070 GCA_043741075.1 Frigoriglobus sp. | reverse complement strand
CCACGCTCGCCCTGGGCGTCTACCCCAAGCCCCTCGCCGACGCCGCCCGCGCCGCCGTCCCGCTCAAGGACGCGGCGCGGTAACCCGCCGCTCGCCGGGAACGAAAAAGGGCCGCCGACACCAGTGTCGGCGGCCCTGTTCAGTCGATCCTGCCGGTTTACGCCAGGTGCTTTTGGATTTCGCGGGCCAGGTCGGCGTCGGACAGGGTGCCGACGTGCAGGAACACCGGCTGCTCGCTGCCCTTGAAGATCATGATCCGCGGGATCGTCGAGACGTCGTACTTGACCGCCAGGTCGGGGTTCTCATCGACGTTGATCTTGCCGACGGCCACCTGCCCGGCGAACTGGTCGGCGATCCGCTCGATGACCGGCGTGAGTTGCCGGCACGGGCCGCACCACGGGGCCCAGAAGTCCGCGACCACGACCGGGCTGCCCTTGACGGTCGCCGAGAAGTTATCGACCGTGAGTTCCAACACGTTCTTGCCAGCCATGACGAAATCCTTGGAGGGTGAGTAGCGCCCGGGACAGTGCCAGTATACCGGCCCGCCGGCCCGCCGAGCCAGGGTTGCGTCCCAACTTGCGGCAACGAAGTATACCGCCCGCGACAAGTCCCCTTTTGCCCCACTCCGCGGCACCCCCGACGCGCCCCGGCGAGTAAACCCCGTTGAGATAAGTCTTCCGGCCGAAGGGCTTCAGTGGTCAACGGCGTTCGACGAGGAGGGCGGGGTGTTCCTCGTCGTCCCGATCGCCCTGGCCGAGTCGGCTCGTCCAGTGACTACCGGGCGGATCAACGCCTCCGTGGCCGGCGTCGTATTCCTATCCCGGCGACGTTTCCGGGACGCCGGGAGCCGTGGCGCTTCGGCAGCCCGAACTCGTCCCCCGTCGGTGGCCGCGGCTACAGCGATCACTTCCCCGTGACCGCGACGCACAAGCTGGCGGCGAAGAAGTAAGGCGCGGCGATCACCCCTTCGCGGGGTACAGCGCGTGGGTGGGATCGACCCAGACTACGTAAAAGACGCTGCCCACGAAGAAGCCGTGGACGCGGCCGTGCTTGTTCGATGTGAGACTGAACTGGTACGGCTCGGTCCCCTCGAGTAGTCCCAAATTGATGTGCTCGAAACCGCCGGCTTCGCTCGTCTCCTCGAAGCGGATCGGGTGACAGCGTAACGGCGAGTTGCGGAACTCCTTCATCTGCGTCACGGTCATGCCACAGACGGCGTAAAACCTCCCCAGCAGTGCGCCGACGTAGTTCTTATCGACTTCGTCGGTCACGAACGGCGTGCGCTCGCGGAAGTAGCGGAACGACAGCGTGACGGGTACGCTAACGGGTTGCCGTGGCGGCGTCTTCGAGGGTTGGGGCTGCCGCGGGTTGGTTCCCATCTCTCACGCACTCCTCGCTGAAAAAGTCCCACAAGTCTCGGTGGGAGATTTCTCGCGTGCAGTGCTCGGTCGGCTGAGCCGAACCCCGCGCGTTCCTCCAGGGCGACTCGCGGTGGCTCAGCACCTCCAAGTCGAGTCCGCTCAGGGCACCGTACGCGCGCCAAACGTCTTCGACGTGCTCACGGAGTTCAGGCGGGGTCGTGCCACGGGGGACATCGAGTTCGATCGGCTTGAAGCCGAACCGCTTGAACTCGTGGTACACCGCGGGGCAGGCCGGCCCGTGGACCCACGCCTCCAAACGCTCGGGGAACAGCGGCTCGCCGTGATAAGCGAGGTTCCAGCCTTGGCTGTAATAGAGCAGCTTTTGAAGCTTCAGATTGGAGACGAAGTCGCCGTGCTCGTTCACCAACTCGACGAACGCGGCCGCCACCTGAGCCGCGGAATACTTGGGTGCTGACATCGTAGGTCACCTCAGCCGGGAACTTCGTCGATAGTATACGGGTCACCAGGGGCCGGGCGCGAACTCGGTTGAGAGGAAGCGCCCCACGCCTGCCCCCCGGCGAGTAAACCCCGGCGAGATCGGCCGGCCCGGTGTCCTTCTCGAAGTGCGCCCTATAGTGGCTGTACGCTTCGGTCCTCTTCGGTCACGGTCCGCTCGACTATGAACTACAACCGCGTCTACCTGTCCGCG
>JAYUBA010000393.1:0-2071 GCA_043741075.1 Frigoriglobus sp. | reverse complement strand
CGAAGCCCGGCTCCGGGAAGCGGTCCTGGGGCTGGTTCGAGACCGCCTGCTCCCCACCGACGGATCGCCGTGGACGGCCGATCTCCTGTCGAAAGCGGACTGGTTCGCCCCCGCTGCTGGCCCGGATCCAGAGCGAACTGGATCGCCAGGCGGACGGCCAAACCGACCGGCGTCCCGCCTTGCAGTCGGAGATCACCCGCCTCGAGCAGCAGATCACGGGGTGGAAGATGTCCCTCGGAAACCCGAGCCTCGGTGCCGAGATCCGCGGGGCGTTGGAGGCCGACCTGGGAACCGCTCTCGTCCGGCTGCGGGCGCTGAACGCCGAACTGGCGACCGTATCCGCCACCGCGACCGACGCGCGCCTGCTGGCCGACCCGGCCGCGGTGGCGGATCGCCTGAACCGCTTCACCGAGGTGCTGGCGTTCGACAACCCGAGCCGCCTGAACCTGGAACTCGCGCTGCACATCGACGCGATCCGGTGCTTCCCGGACGGGCGGGTCGTGGTCCGCACGTGCCAACTTGGGGGGCTCTCACGCCGGCCGCGGAGGCGCTGGTCGCGCCCGGGGAAAAGCCCACACCCGCTCGTGCCGACGACACGCCTCAGCACGCCGCGCAAGCGGAGCATCCGACGGTTACAAACCGAGGACGCCGGCCCCTCCCTCCGGGAGGCTGCGCACCGAGCGGCGGACGTGAACCAGTTCGCGGGGCTGGGGTCCGAGTGGTTTTGGGAGGACGAGTTCCGGATTCCCGAGCCCACGTGCTGGTCGAAGGAGAACGCCGCCGCGGTCGCACGACCGCGGGCCGAGGGCCGAACGCACGAGGAACTCGCGGACCAGTTCGGGGTGACGGTGCTGACCATCCGCAAGGCGCTGCAGATCTCAGAGCAGTCGGACTCGGGGGCCGGTACGGCTACCGCGTAAGATGCCCCGCTCGCGGTGGGAGGATTCGCACGCCGAGGAGGTATGGGCACCAAGCAGGAGGGCCGCACGGTGAAGCAACCGGCCGCTCACTTCGAGGTCAGCGAACCGCTCACCCGCGCCGCGCTGAGAATCTTAGCCGACAGGGCGAGTTCGACGGGACGGCCTGCAGAGTCGTTACCACACCAATCCGGGCCAGAAGTTGAATAACGAACAAACAATACCCCCTACGCGTGGTGTGCGGCCCGCCGGTTGGCGGGCCGCGCACCACGCTCTCTTTTATCTATCAGCGACGCAACGGTGGGCATGACAACATGTAGTGCCGGGTAGAAGAAGGCCGAGCCGGAACAGAAAGCGGTTGCGTATCTTGGCGGGTACCTCGTAGACTCGTTGTGCAATTGGCGTTGGTTCGGGCGTACTTCGGGCACGCGATCCCGTGTGGCTCTTACCCGTACATGCGGTTGTGGAGACCGGCCAGGTTCTTCATCATCACCGCGTGGCGCCGGGCCGGGTAGCGGTACCGGTCCGCGGCGATGCGCCAGATCTTCATCTTGCCGATCCCGTGTTCCGCCACGATCCGCTCCTTCGCCAACCGTCGATTCGCTCGTCTCTCCTCGTCGCTCAGTTGACCCTTCCTCGGCTTCTTCTTGGGTACCCGCAGGTCGCTCCCCTGATATCCACTGTCGCCCGATCTCGGCACCCCGCCGGAATCCGCACCCGCGAGCGGTCGTACACCTTCTTGTCGTGACCGCGCCCCCTTTCGCCGCCTTCGACACGGCCTTGATCCGCACCTTCTGCTTCGCGCCCAGCCCCTTGCCCTCTCGAGTCACGACCACTTGGTGCTCCACGGTGTGACGCTTCTTCTTCCCGAGTAACTCGCCGCTGGCCCCGTGTGGGACGATTTACGGGCTGCTCGGCCGCGCCCACGAACACCCCTTATTGCTGGAGCTCTTCTTCGCTTTCGGCTTGCACCGCGAGTCCCGACCCATACAATCCCCCTATCGAATATGTCGGACGACTAACTAACGAGGAACCCGCATAATGCGGGGGCCTCTTTAGCAGTACAGCGCGGGTTCCTCGCCGTTTCGTAAGCTGTTCATCGGGGAGGACAACCGATGACGGAGCAGGAAATCGTGGCTCTGGGGCCGGCGTTC
>JAYUBA010000392.1:0-6980 GCA_043741075.1 Frigoriglobus sp. | reverse complement strand
TGGTTCGGCAACCGGCTACTTCCGCGACCCGTGCTGCTACCGGGGCGCTAAACAAGTACGAGTTCGGTGACCAATTGGCGGAGTCGCTGCTGCCCCCTCCTCCGCCGTGCGAGGCATATCTCGGTGCTGGTTTCGACCTGCCCGAGTTTCAATTTGTTGGCCCGGATCGCCAAGTCGAGTGCCTCATCGGTCAGGTCTTCTGATTCCACGTCGATCGCGGCGTCGAGAAGCAGATAACGCCCGCGTTCCAGAAACTCAACCAGTCCCTCGTCCCGCAGTTCCTGCAGAATGCGGCCGAGGGTTTGATCCGGTGTTATCCCACGAGAAACCGTTGTCGAAATGATGACCGGCAATTCTTCACCGAGAAACTGCTGTCGCTCGACTACCCGTGTGGAGTGCCGACCGCAGTACGAGTGAAGCGAGGCTAGTACTGCGTCACGCCACTGCATGATGGCCTCCTCACGAACAACCGGTGGGGCGAGTGGAAATACTAGCGTAGACGATACTTCCCATCACTCGCGCAGGAAACAGACCGTACTGAAAGAATATCATTCCCGACACGATCCTGGTGGTGATCGAGGCCGGGAACTGGGTCCGCCAGGGTCAGACCGAAGACACCACTCAGGTTTCGCACCAGAACCCGGAGTTCGTCGTCCAGCCGCGCTGGTGGGTGGATGAAAAAGAAGTCGAGCGCGTGCGCGGCGGCAAGGCGCAACCCGGCTATCTCTGCTTCAAGGACGTGACCAGCCCGACGAACCAGCGGACGGTGATCGCCGCGATGATCCCGAACGTTGCGGTCGTGAACTCGGCCCCGCTAATGCTCAACAGCGAGGATATTTCACTTCGGCTGCTGTGCTGTCTGTTGGGGAACCTGAACAGCTTCGCTCTCGATTACGTGGCCCGTCAGAAGGTCGGCGGCCTGCACCTCAACTTCTTCATCGTCGAGCAGTTCCCGGTCTTCCCGCCCGATCGCTACGGCGAGAAGTGCCCGTGGAACAAGCAGCACACGTTGGAGAAGTGGATTCCCGACCGCGTGCTGAAACTGACCTGCACGGCGAACGACATGAAGCCGCTGGCGGAAGCGGCCGGGTTCGACCCGCCGGTCCACAAGTGGAACCCGGCGGAGCGGGCCGAACTGTTGGCCGAACTCGACGCCGCCTACTTCCTCCTCTACGGCATCGGCCGCGACGACGCGGAATACATCCTGAGTACCTTCCAGGGTCTCCGCGACGGCGGAGCCGGGTCGGTCGTGCCCGGCCAAGTGTCGCAAACGCGACGGATTCTCGACGAATTCGACCGTCTGTCAGGTGCCCAGTAACGGCAGGCAGTGACTCGATCAGGTCGATCTTCACTTCCATGCCGGGATCGAAGGGGCAGGGGAGCCTTGTCGGGCGGCGGCGTGAACGCCCGACGAGGTCGATGGCGACGCCCCCTTTTTCGGTCCGCGTCTTCGTGTGATGTTTCGGGTTCGAGCCCCGACGGGCGTACTCTCGGCTTCTGGTCACTTCTCCCGGTGGTGCCGGCCGCACTATTCGTCAACTCCGCGGTCCGGTCGTGCCGATCTGGTAACTGCCGCATTCACGCGCCGGCTCGTGCGGACTCCGGGGCGGCGCGCCGACGGGACGTTTCCGCCGAGGGTTACCATGTCGGCCCGCCGCGATCTGCTCCCCGCCCTCACCCCGCTCCGGTTCCCGGCCGCGCTCATTGTCTTCCTCGCGCACGCGTGGGGCATACTCAAGGGTCGCGGCGGCGCGGAGTGGGCACCCTGGGTCATCCACGCGTCCATCGGCGTGTCCCTCTTCTTCGTGCTGTCCGGGTTCATCCTCACGTACAACTACCTCGACGACCTGCGCCAACCCACGCGGCGGTCGGTGTGGAACTTCTTCGTCGCCCGGTGGGCGCGCACCTACCCCGTCCACCTGCTCACCCTCCTCCTGCTCCTCCCGGTCATGTACACCGCGCTCACCAGCGGTCGGTACGGCAACCCGCGCCAGATGGCCGTCGTCCACGTCGTCCTGGGACAGGCGTTCCTGCCCGAAGACACGCTCAAGGCGAACTCGTTCAACCCGCCGTCGTGGAGCCTGTCGGCCGAGTGGTTCCTGTACCTGTGCCTGCCGCTGTTGATCCCCGGTCTGACGACCGGCAGTCGCGCCCGCCGGGCGGCGGTGCTGCTGCTGGCGCTGGCCCCGTGGGCGGTCGCGGTGGCCGGATTGGCCGGGGCGCTCGCCCTGCCGACGTGGTTCAGCCCGTACCGCTACCCGCCGGTGCGGCTCGCGGACTTCGTCGCCGGGGTGCTGCTCGGACTGCTCTGGCGGAAGCGGCACGGGGTGACGGTGCCGGTCACAACTTCGGTGCGCCGCGCCACGCTCGCCGAAGTCGGGGCCGTGCTCCTGTTGGCCGTGTGGGTGTGGGGCATCGCCCGCGCGACCGCCGACCTGGAATGGGCGCGGGCGTCGCGGTGGATCGGCGTGTACCTGCCGCCGTGCCTGCTGCTCGTCTGGGTTCTGGCCCGCGGCGGCGGTCGGGTGTCGCGTTTGCTCAAGTCCGGCCCGGTCGCGTACCTGGGCGAGATCAGCTACGCGTTCTACATGCTCCACTGGTCGGTGCTCATCACGTTCGCGATCTACGGGCCGCGGTACGGCACGCACCGGTGGGGCTTCGGCTGGCGGTGGGCGGCGTGCGCCGGGATCGCGTTCGTGCTGGCGGTGGCGTGCTACCACCTGTACGAGATTCCGCTGCGCGACCGGCTGAGGCGGAAGCTGTCCGTCCGGCGCCCCACGGCGGCGCCCGAAGCGCCCGCCGTGCTGCCGTTCCCGGCCGCCGACAAACGGGCCGCCTGAAGCCGCGCCCCATCCCGGCCGCGACTCGGGTATAATGGCGTCGGAGCGCCGCCGTGAAGGAACCGAAGGACTACTACGAAGCGGCCCGCGAACGACTCGATCAGGCGCGATTCCTCTTCGACGTTCCGCAAGAGGACGCGGAGCGCGCGCTTCACGACAAGCGGTACGCGCTGGTGGTGTACGCCGCCGGCGTCGCGGTGGAAGCGATGCTCAGGGGGTCGTGTCTCAGTTTGAGTTGTGGTGCGGGCCTCTGGCCCAATGGCACTTACTCTCGTGGCACAGGCTTTCCAGCCTGTGAAAACCCGCACCGGCTTTCCAGCCTGTGAAAACCGGCACAGGCTTTCCAGCCGGTGCCGGTTTTCACAGGCTGGAAAGCCTGTGCCACGAGAGTAAGTGCCATTGGGCCTCTGGCCTGCATCGCCAAGAGCAGGCGGGACGCCTGCACCACAAACTGAGACACTACCCTCAGGGCGTACCGACTCCAGATCGACGACGCGTTCGACGGGCGGCACAACCTCCAAACGCTGTTCGCCGAGAGCGGTCTGGAGGCTCGGCTACTCGAACACCTGGAAGACCGGGGCGCCGACCCGACCGTCGTCGCGGATCGACTCCGCCAGTTGCGCGGTGCGGTAAGCAGCGTGGCCGAGGTCTGGCGGAACGTGTACCGGTATGCGTCGGACCGCGCGCTGGTGAAAGACCTGATCGAACGAAAGGTGATCCCCCGGAGCCAGAACAAGGGCGACAAGGCCGCCCTTCTCCGGGCGCAGGCTCGGGTTCTCATCGAGGCCGCGACAGTGGTCATCACTGCGGGAGAAGAAGCATGGAACTGAAAGACAAAATTGCCGAGGCACTCGCCGCGATTCCTGGGGCGCGGGTGCTGCATATGAAGCCGGTGCGGGACCGGTGGCTGGTCTACATCGTTTCAAAGGCGTTCAGCGACCAGACGCACTTGGACCGTCAGCGGATGATCGACGCCGCCCTGACCGGTCCCCAATCACTGCTCACGGTGGACGAATACCGCAGCGTCGCGCTGGTCCGCACGTTCTCGCCACGGGAGCTGCGCGGCTACCGCGCCGAGCGCCGCGCGAACCGCGCGCGCAGGCTGAAGCAGAAACCCGCCGGGCCGACCCCGTAACGGGGACGGCCCGGCGTCGCGCTCCCTTCCGGTCGCGGCCCGATGCGTACACGACTCACTTCACGAAGCGGTAGATGCCCTTCCCGGTGTTGCTGACCGTCAGGAAGTACACCTCGCCCGGTTCGTCCTCGCCGAACGACAGCACCGGCTTCGCCGGGTCCTTGATCGGGCGGTTCGCCACCACCCGCCCGGCCGTCTCGTCGTACTTCAGCGCCCAAATCTTCGACGACACATAGTCCGCGTGCAGGTAGTATCCGTCGAGTTCCGGGAGCGCCTTCCCGCGGTACACCGTGCCCCCGGTGATCGACTTCCCGATGTCGTGGCTGTACTCCCAGATCGGTTCGGTGAACTCCCGCTTCAGCCCGGTGCCCTTCGCGCCGAACGGGTGCATCCCCTCGCGCCGATTCCAGCCGTAGTTGCCGCCCTTGTTGATGAGGTTGATCTCTTCGTAGAGGTTCTGCCCCACGTCCGCGGCCCACAGTTGTCCGGTCTTGCGGTCGAAGCTCATCCGCCACACGTTGCGCAGGCCGTAGGCGAAAATCTCCGGCTTCGCGTCCTTCGTGCCGACGAACGGGTTGTCCTTCGGGATCGCGTAGTTCTTGCCGTCGGCCTTCGCGTTGATGTCGAGGCGCAGGATCTTGCCGAACCAGTTGGACAGCGTCTGGCCGTTGTCGAACGGGTCGTTGCCGGAGCCGCCGTCGCCGTGGAACACGTACAGGTAGCCGTCCGGGCCGAAGCAGATGGTGCCGCCGGCGTGGTTCCAGAACGGCCGCTTCGTGTACCGGACGATCTCCTCTTCCGACGCCGGGTCGAACGTGGTCGGGTCGGTCTTGCTGAGCCGGAACCGCGACACCACGTTCGCCGTGCGCTCGGCCTTCGGCGTGTAGTAGACGAAGACCTCGCCGGTCTCCTTGAACTTCGGGTGGAAGCACATGCCGAGAAGCCCTTCCTCATTAGTCTTATCGTCGTACTGCACCTTCTTCTGGATGTCGAGCATCACCTTCGTCTCGGTCGCCTTCTGGTCGTTGGCGAAGGTGTGAATGACGCCGTGCTGGGTGGCGACGAACACGCGGTTGGAGCCGTCGTTGGCGTGCGTGAGCACGAGCGGGCGGAGCGGGACCACTTTGCCGGTGTCGCTCTCGGCGCTCCACCCGGCCCACTTCAGGTCCGGGAACGCGACCTCGGTCTTCAGCGCCAGCGGACTGGTATCGACCTCGAAGCCGGGGATCACGGCGGGGATCGCGGTGAGCGTGCCGGCCTTCATGTCGGGCACGAGGATGAACTTGCCCGAAGGGTCGAGGCAGGTATCGGCGGCCGACTTGAACCCTTCGGCGACCAGCACCGGCTTCGCGCCGGGCCGCGGGATGCCCCACACCTTGCCGAGCTTCCAGCTCGACACGAACAGCCGGCCGTGGTGGTCCCAGGTGACGCCGTCGGCCCCGTCCATGCCCTCGGCGATCTTCTCGCTGGTGCCGTCGGCGAGCTTGACGCGGTACAGGATGCCGCTGCCGAAGTCGGCGAGGATCAGGTGCGACGCGCCGTCCATCGCGAGGCCGTTGGGGGTGTTCAGGCCGGGGAGCGTCTTCTCGTTGACGACGGTCTTCACCAGCCCGTTGGGGGTGATGCTGTAGACGGCCCCGCCGCCGCCCTTGAGGTCGCCGGAGTCGCTGACGTATACCATGCCGCTTTCGGGATCGACGGCGACGTCGTTGAGGAACTTCGGCCCGACCGGGAACGCGTTGGCGGGGGCGAACAGATCGACCTTGCTGCCGCCGCCCTTGGCGGAGAGATCGACGCGCAGCACCTTCGTTTTGTCGGCGATGAACAGCCACTTCTGGAAGAACGCGATGCCCTTGGGGTCGTCGAGGCCGGGGACGACGGTGACGGCCTTACCGTTGTCGATGCGAACGATGGAGCCGTCGCCGTCCTTGTCGCCGCCGATGACGGAGACGTACATCTTGCCGTCCGGCCCGATGGCGACGGACTCCGGGAGGACCATCCCCTCGACGAGGGGTTTGGGCAGTTCGGCGGCCGGCGCGGCGGCCGGCCCGGCGAACAACAGGAGGGCGAGGGAGAGGGAACGCTTCATCGCGGGTGATCCTCACGCGGGTGATGGGTGCCGGGATAGTGTCGGCGGGCGCGGAAGTGAGGGCAAGGGGCGAAACGGCAGAAGCGACGTGCGCCGACGCGGGTGGGACGGCGACTTCTGGTGTCGCGAGCGCATGCGAGGTGACGGTTCACTCTTTGCCCAACACTCGACCGACCACTCAGCACCCACGGACGTGAAGCGTCGTCATGGCTTCTTGAGTGAGGGAATGATTGCACCAAAGTGAACGGGCTTCTTCTGCTCATACACGCGCAGCCGGTATTTGGCATCACTGCCGGCGATAACCGCGTAGTTGGGGTCTTCAAGAGCTTCCTTTTGCCACTCGATTGCTGCGGCGAAGTCTCCGGATTCTGCGTACGCGGATGCGAGGTAATCCAAATGGAGCGCGCACTTCCATTTGGTCAACTCGCACGCCCGTTGGGCATCTTCGACTGCTCTCTTTCCGTCGCGGTACTTCGCATCCGCACATGTGGCCTGAAGGCAGGCGCGGGCGGCATACCCTTCAGGGTTGTTCGGTTGGATACGCACCAAAGCATCGAGGTCTTCGAGGGATGCCTTCCAATCGCCGCTCATCCGATTAAAGGATGCCACGACACAGAAGGGCATCCCCGTGCTTGGGGTCGAGGCGAATCACCTCGGTGTAATCTTCAACCGCCTCCCCCCACCGATTCAACTCCCGCCGCGTTCCCGCTCGGAAATACATGGCCGTCACATTTGCCGGCTCAGCCTTGATAACGCGGTTAAGATCGGGGAGCACTTTATCCCACTCACCCCGTTGACACAAGAGTTTGCCTCGCCGCAGGGTACTTGATTAGCCCCTCGTCCGGTCTGCATGACGCCTCAGTCACTACGATGGCGGCATGGACGAGCCCGCGTGTCCCGGTTGTCGGGATCTCCT
>JAYUBA010000391.1:0-2073 GCA_043741075.1 Frigoriglobus sp. | reverse complement strand
GCAGGCCGGGAGGCCCACCCCACGACAGAGCAGACAGACATGAGCGAACCGCCGGTGATTCACGTCCCGCCCACCGAAAGCGCCTCCGCGCTGAAGCGAGCGGCGAAGGCCGCCGCGCGGTTCGCGGCGCTCGTCGGGGTGTCGCCGGTGCTCGCGTCCTACTGGCTGAACGCGGCGCTGCTCGGTCGCGGGCGGGCGCTCGAATCGCGGTCGCAGTTGCTCTCCCTCTGGCCCGGCCTCACGGGGCAATACCTCCGCCGCGCGTTCCTTCAGCAAGTGCTGGCGGAGTGCCACCCCACCGCGACCGTCGAGTTCGGCACGTTCTTCTCGCAGCCGGGCGCGATCCTCGACGAGAACGTGTACGTCGGCCCGCGGTGCATCCTCGGCCTCGTCCACCTCGAACGCGACGTGCTACTCGCGGCCAACGTGCAGATCCCGTCCGGCGGGAAGACGCACTACTTCGACGACCCGTCGAAGCCGATCCGCGAGCAGGGCGGCGAGCGGAAAATGGTGACCGTCGGCGCGGGCGCGTGGATCGGCACGGGCGCGATCGTCCTCGCCGACGTGGGCAAGGGGACGGTGGTCGCGGCCGGGTCGGTGGTGACGAAGCTGCTCCCGGACAACGTGATCGCCGGCGGTGTGCCGGCGAAGGTCATCCGCAACCGCTTCGAGCCGGCAGAATCGGGTGCGAGCGATGTCTGAACCGGCACCGCTGATCGTGTTCTCGGACGACTGGGGGCGGCACCCGTCGAGCTGTCAGCACCTCATATCGAAGCTGCTCCCGCACCGCCGCGTGACGTGGGTGAACACCATCGGCACGCGCCCGCCGGGGCTGAACTGGAACACACTCACCCGCGGTGTGGGGAAGCTGCGCTCATGGCTTCCCCTGAGCGGGGGGCGTAAGCCCCCTGTGCCTTCCCAAACGTCCCCTGTGCTTTCCCAAACACAGGGGGCTTACGCCCCCCGCTCAGAACCTCTTGTCCTCAACCCCAAGATGTGGCCGTCGTTCTGGCCGCGCCTCGCGCGCGGGCTGAACCGCCGGCTACTCACACGCGCACTCGCGCGCGTCGCGGAGGCGATGCCCGCGCCGCCGGTCGTCATTACGACGCTCCCGCTCATGGCCGATCTGGTGGGCCGCGTCCGCGCGGCACGATGGGTCTATTACTGTGTGGACGATTTCTCCGTGTGGCCCGGCCTGGACGGCCGCACGATGCGCGACATGGAAGCCGAGTTAGTGCCGAAGGTGGACATCGCGATCGCGGTGAGCGAGACGCTTCAGGCTCACTTGGCGAAGTTGGGCAAGCCCTCGCACCTGCTCACGCACGGCGTCGATCTGGACTTCTGGCGCGCGCCGGTGTCGGGTGACGCCCCGGTGTCACTCCGCGACGTGGACGCGCTCCCGAAACCGCTCGTCGTGTATTGGGGCGTGATCGACCGCCGCACGGACGTCGCGTTCGTGAAGGCGCTCGGCGGCGCGATGCCCGACGGCACCATCCTCTTCGCCGGCCCGCAGGACGCGCCCGACCCGGCGTTGCTGCGCCTGTCGCGGGTGCGAACGCTGCCCCCCCTGCCCTTCGCGGACCTGCCCGCGCTCGCGGCCCGCACGGCGGTACTCATCGCGCCGTATGCCGACCTGCCCGTGACGCGGGCGATGCAACCGCTGAAGCTGAAGGAGTACATCGCGACCGGCAAACCGGTCGTGGTGCGGAAGTTACCGGCCACCGCGGAGTGGGCCGACTGCGTCGATGTGGTGGAGACGCCGGAGGCGTTCGCGCGTGCGGTGCTGGCGCGGTTGCGTGAAGGCGTGCCGGAAACGCAGAAGCAGGCGCGTGAGCGATTGGCGGGCGAGGGATGGGACGCGAAGGCGGAACAGTTCGAGAGGTGGGTGGATGGGGTTGGTTAACTTCCAGCCCAGGGACCGCGGTCCCTGGGCTTATGCTCAGTCGGCAGGTCATTTGGGGTAGTCCAGGTTCTTCTTCAAGAAGGCGAACGTCTCCTTCGCGTTGACCTGGTGGCCGCCGGCGAACCACTCGATCGTCGTCCGCTCAGGAATCTTGAGCTTGTTCGCGTACA
>JAYUBA010000390.1:0-2074 GCA_043741075.1 Frigoriglobus sp. | reverse complement strand
GCAAGTCGTAAAGTCGAAGACCGCAACAGCGTAAGTCTTCGACTTTACGACTTGCGACTTGCAGACGTGTGACGTTCCCGGCCCCCGTAAAGCGCCGGCGGGTACACCTCGACCGTCAGCCGCGCCGGAAGAACCTCCACCACGATCTCGCGAAGCCCGTCCTCCGGGACGCACACGAACTCGCCGTCCGCGTGGGTTTGTCGAAGTGCTTCACCATCGCCTTGACGAACGCCCACGCATACAGGGGCAACCCCTTTAACCAGCGCGTTCGAAGGGAAGGGGCGCGTGAACGGCCTCCTGGTAATCGACAAGCCCGGTGGGATCACTTCGCGCGACGCGGTGAACCGCGTGCAGCGGTGGTTCCCGCGGAAGACGAAGATCGGGCACACCGGCACGCTCGACCCGCTCGCGACTGGCGTGCTGGTGGTGTGCGTCGGTGCCGCCACGCGCCTCGCGGACTATGTGCAGGCGATGGGCAAGAGCTACGCGTCACGCTTCCGACTCGGCGCGCACAGCACCACCGACGACGCCGACGGGACGATTACGGAGACCCCGAACGCCGTGCCGTCGCGCGAGCAGATCGACGCGGCGCTGGCGGCGTTCGTCGGGACCGTGGAACAGGTTCCGCCGGCCGTCTCCGCGCTGAAGTTGAACGGCGTGCGGGCGTACGAACGCGCCCGCCAGGGGAAGGACGTGGCACTCGGGGCGCGCGCGGTCCGCATCGACGCGGTCCGCGTGACCGGCTTCGCGTGGCCGTGGCTCGATGTCGAAGTCGATTGCGGGAAGGGGACGTACATCCGCTCGATCGCGCGCGACCTCGGCGCGAAGCTCGGCTGCGGCGGGCTGGTTCAGACGCTCCGGCGCACGCGCGTCGGCCCGTTCGCGGCGGAGCAGGGGCTTTGCCTGGAGGCCGACCCCGCGAGTGTGAAGTTGCTGCCGATGTCGGCCGCGCTCGCGGGCATGGAGCGAGTCACCCTGACCGCCGACGAGGTGCGCCGACTTCGCCAGGGTCAACGCATTGCAAGCGCCTCGGCGGTCGAGACCCCTCAGCCGAAAGATGGAACAGAAGTAATCGTATTGGACGAAATTGGCGAACTCGTCGGCATCTGTGTCGTCGAGCAAGGCCAACTGAAATCCCACCTCGTGTTCGCCCACTAACCACATCAACCCCGGCAAGCCCATCGACGGCGGTCGATGGGCTGAAGCCACCCCTACTACTCGCTCTGCAAGTCCTTCAGGTTCTCTTCCATCGCAGCAATCTGCTTCTCGATGTCGGCCACCAGATCGCGCTGCTGCTGCACCACCTCCGGCGGCGCGCCGCTCACGAACTTCTCGTTGGCGAGCTTCGCCTTCGTGCCGGCCAACGACTTCTGCTTGTCGCCGAGCTGCTTCTCGAGGCGCGTACTCTCGGCGGCCCGGTCGATCAGACCGGCGAGCGACACGTACGCCTCGAACTCCGGGCGCACGATGCCGCCGGCTTGTTTCGGCTTGGTCGCGCTCGGCCCGGCGGTGAGGGTCGCGATCCCCGCGAGCGGGCCGATGAAGGTCGCCAGCGCGTTGAAGTCCGCCGCTACCGTCTCGGCGCACTTCACAGACACGTCGAGGCGCGTCTTGTCGTCCACCTGATAGCGGTTGCGCACCTCGCGCACGCTCTTCACGAGGTCTTGCATCCGCGCGAACCGAGCTTCCACTTCCGCGTTCACCCACGCGTCCGGGTACGACGGCCACTTCGCGATGCACACGCTCTCTTCGGCCTGCGCGGGAAGAGGCACGCCGCGTTCGGGTGCGGCTTCGTTGAGCGCCTGCCACAGCGATTCCGCCACGAACGGCATCACCGGTTGCACCAGCCGCAGGATGCCGTCGAGTACGCCGATCAGCACGCGCTGCGCGGTCGGCCGCGCGGTCGCGTCCTTGAGCCGGCCCTTCGACATCTCGATGTACCAGTCGCAGAACTCCGACCAGACGAAGTCGTAGATGGCTGTGCTCACCTTGCTGAACTCGTAGTTCTCCAGCGATTCGGTGACGGCCTTCGTGGTCGTGGCGAGGCGACTCAACAGCCAACGATCCTCGGTGG
>JAYUBA010000389.1:0-6984 GCA_043741075.1 Frigoriglobus sp. | reverse complement strand
AGCGGGGGGCGTAAGCCCCCTGTGCCTTGCCAAAGTAAGTTGCGATGCAGACACACAGGGGGCTTACGCCCCCGCTCCGAAGGAAACGCGATGGACTGGTCCGCGTTCCGCTCGCTGTTCCCGGTCACCGCGTCGTGGGCGTTCCTCGATCACGCGGCGGTCGCGCCGCTGCCGGCCCCGGCGGTCGCGGCGCTGCACGACTACGCGGGCAGCCTCGCGGCCAACGGCGTGACCGCGGTGGGCAAATGGGTGGCGCGGATCGCGCAAGTGCGGAAGCTCGCAGCGAAGTTGATTAACGCCGCGGACGCGGACGACGTGTACTTCGTGCCGAACACCACGCACGGCATCAGCGTCGTGGCCGAAGGGTTCCCGTGGACGGCCGGCGACAACGTAGTGCTCGCGGCCGAAGAGTACCCGGCCAACCAGTACCCGTGGATGAACCTCGCGCACCGCGGCGTCGAGGTGCGGGCCGTGCCGAGCCGCGGGAGCCGCGTCGCCATCGACGACATTCGCGCGGCGATGGATTCGCGGACCCGCGTGCTGACCGTGTCCGCGGTCGAGTTCGCCAGCGGCTTCCGGCACGATCTGGACGCGCTGGGCGAACTTTGCCGCGCCCGCGATGTCTTCTTCTTCGTGGACGCGATTCAGGCGCTCGGCACCTTCCCCATCGACGTTTCGCAAACGCCCATCGACGCGCTCGCCGCCGACGGCCACAAGTGGCTGCTCGGCCCGGAGGGCGCGGGCGTCGGCTACGTCCGCCGCGAGTGGGTCGAGCGGCTGCACCCGTTCGGCGTCGGGGCGTTCAGCGTGGTGAACCCACTCGCGTTCAGCACGATCGACTTCCGGTTGAAGCCGCACGCCGGCCGGTGGGAGGGCGGCGCGCTCAACGTCCCCGGTATCACCGCACTGGGCGCGAGCATCGAATTGCTGCTGAACGCCGGGATCGGGAACGTGCGCCGCCGCGTGATCGAGTTGACCGACTACCTGTGTGACAGGGCGGTGTCACTCGGTTGGAGCGCGTTCAGCGCGCGCGCCGACGGCGAGAAGTCCGGCATCGTGGCGCTGCTCCACCCGGCGCTGCCGGCGGACGAGGTGATGAAGCGGTGCCGGGCGGCGGGCGTCGCGGTGAACAGCCGCGCCGGCCGGGTGCGGGTCAGCCCGCACGCGTACAACACCGAAGCCGAGATCGACCGGTTCCTGGCCGTGACGTGAAGGGGGACACATGCCCGACAGCATCCTGAGTCCGCGGATCGCGGTGTACACCGGCACGTTCGACCCGGTCCACTACGGGCACCTGGACATCATCAAGCGCGGCAGCCTGCTGTTCGACCGGCTCATCGTCGGCGTCGGCATCAACCCCGACAAGAAGACGCTGTTCACCATCGAGGAGCGCGTGGGGCAGATTCGCGAGGTGACCGGGAAGTGGGGCAACGTGGAGGTGGAGTCGTTCGACGGGCTGGCCGTGCGATTCGTCCGCGAGTGCGGCGCCGGCATCATGCTCCGCGGGCTGCGCACCTTGAGCGACATGGAATACGAGTTCACCATGTCGCTGATGAACCTGGCCCAAGATCCGCAGGTCGAGACGTTGTTCCTGATGGCGAAGGAGGAATTCTCGCACGTCAGCTCGTCGCTCCTGCGCCAGATCGCGGCGCTCGGAGGTAACCTGTCGAAGTTCCTGCCGGAGCCGGTGCGGGCGGCCCTTTCCGATCGGGCGCAAAAGTAGCCCGCCGGCCCGCCGCGTGTGCTACGCTTCGCGCGCCGCCCACGTCGTCGGAGTTTATGCCGTGCCGAAACCATCGGTGATTCTCGCGGCCGTGGTGCTCGCGGTCGCGCTGGGGTATCTCGCGTACGACCCGTCGGCGGGGCGGTCCGCGGTGAATTGGGCGCGCCGTCAACTGGGTAGCGCGCCGCAGATGAAGGACGTGGGCAGCCCCAATTACATGCCGGTGACGCCCGCGAAGGGACTGTGAGATCGACTCGCGAGTGAGCGACGTTCTCCGCCTCTTCGTGGCGAAGATCACTCCACCTCCGCACATGTGCAATGTGCTGCTCACGGCGGCGCGCTAATTCTGCGGGCGCCCGCGCTCGGCGAAGGTGTTGAGTGCGGCGTACAGTCGGGCCGGTGCGACCGGCTTGGTGAAGTAGAGGTCGAACCCGGCGTCCGCGATCCGTTCCAGGGAGTGGTAGTCGCCGAGCGCGGTGAGCGCGATGAGGAGTACATCGTTTCCGCCGGGCGCGTCACGCAGTGTTCGGGCCAATCTGCACCCGTCCCAATCCGTCTCTTTCAGGGTGATGTCCAGGACGAACGCTTGTGGGCGGAACGCGTCGGCCCGCGCGAGCGCGTCCGCCGCGTTATTCGACACCGCCACGTCGCACCCCACCATCCCGAGCAGGGTGCCGAGGGAATCGGCCGCGTCCTCGTTGTCGTCCACGCACAGCACCCGCAGTCCGGGCGGCGGCGGGAGCGCGTGTCCGGCGGTGAGAGATTCCAGAGCGGGGGGCGGGGCGACCGAATCGTTCGGGCCGGGTGCGACGGTCATGTGGCCGGTGTCCTTGAACGCGCACCGACGCCGTAGGGTCGGTCCGCTGTGGAGTGTGATGGGACCGCATCGGAGCAAGTCCCGCGCCGGCAGCACGTCACGTTGCCAACTTCCGAAAAGAGGAGCGGCTACGGGCCTTTGTAGACTTGGTCTCCGCCTGATCGGCTTCAACGCGAATCGTCCCACCGAGTGTGATGAGCGCCTTGGCGAGTTGATCGAGTGACACGTCCGGGGCCGCGGCTTCGATGAGCGAAACGCGGGATTGTGTGGACTTCAGCCGATCGGCGGGGTTCTTTTGGCTCAACTTCAACTCGCCCCGTCGGGTGCGGATCGCTTCGGCCATCTCCATCCGAAGATCGAGGATTTGGCGCTGTTCGTTGCCCATGCCGAGGAAGTCGGCCGCATCGCCGACGTTCCAACCCGCCGCCTTCAACGCCTTTTCGAGCGCCGTATTCATATCGGTTCCTTGTCGTGAGTCGGTTCGACCGCGTGTTGCTCACTTCTTCTTTGACGCCGCCTTGATCGCCTTGAAATCGGCGAGGCGCGTCCGACAGCGGTCGATCGACTGCGTTTGCGATCGCCGAGTGATATACCGATATCGGTATATCATTAACCGCACTCCAGCGTCAGTGATTCCAGCTCATCTCGCTCGCGTTGAACAGCACCCAGTACAGGTCCGCCAGGTGTCGCTTGCGGTCGTCGCCGGTCGTGCCGGCGAGCCTCGCGGCGAAGTAGGCGCGCTCCGCCGGCGTCGGGCGCCGCGTCAGCACCGAGAGGTACGCGGTCTCCACCGCGGCACCGTCGTCCGGCGCGAACATCGCGATCTGCGTCGAGGCGTTCAGCAACTCCTCCCTCGCCTTCCCGTCCACCAGGTCGCCGTTCATCATCAACAGGCGCTGCGGGATCGTGCCGTGCGCCTTCGCGAACTCGTCGTCGTCCGCGTCCCCGTACCGCGTCACGAAGTCCTTCTCGTTGAAGTACCGCTTCAGCCGCGTGAACACGTGCGACTGCTGGTCGATGGTCGTCACGCTCGCCGCCTGAATCACGTTGCCGATCACCTGCTCCGGGCGCAGCCGCGTCAGCGGGAACGCCGCCCACGCCGCGTCGTGCTCGTCGGAGATGTCGAACGGCGCGGCGCTGTCGAGCCGGAACGCCTCCGTGGACGCGATCAGCAGGACGAGCCGCTTCAGGTCGTGGCCGTGCGCCGCGAAGTCCGTCGCCAAGATGTCCAGCGCCGGCGGGATGTGCTCGTCGAGCGTCTGCGCCTCGATCCGCTTCAGCAGCGGGCGGCCGAACATCATCGCCCACACGCGGTTCACCGTGGCGCGCGAGAAGTAGACGTTCCGCGGGTCGGTCACCCACGCCGCCAGCCGCTCGCGCCGCGTGCCGTGGTCCGGCAGCAGTTCCGGCAGCATCGGCACCTCCGGCGCGATCTCGTGCGTGCCCCCGTGAACGCGGTCCTCGAAGCTGTACTCGCCCTCGCCCTTGTCCGTGACGTTCGTGACGACGTGCTTCGTCTGGCCGAAAAACGCGGCGAGCGACTGGAAGTGCGTCTGCTTCCACGCCGGTTCGAGGAAGTGGTCGTGGCACTGGGCGCAGTCGATGCGGAGGCCGAGGAACGCGCGGGTCACGCGGATCGCGAGCTTCTCCGCGTCCGGCCCCTTCTTGTTCTCGTCGAAGGTCGCGGCGACGAAGTTCACCGCGGGCCGGTCGGTGTTCAGCCCCTGCGCCCCGATCATCTGGCGGACGATCTCGGCGTAAGAGGTGTTCTTCAGCAACTCGTCGCTCAGCCACGCGATGTACCGGCGCTTGCGGTACGCGATGAGCGGGCCGTCCTCGGTGCCGACGTACGCGCGGGCGAGCCGCTCTGCGAAGTAGTCCGCGAACCGGCGGTAGTTGAGCAGGTGGTTGGCCCAGCCGTCGAGCCGGTGTTCCGGCGGCTGCGCCTCGAACTGGCGAATCTCTTCGAGCGACGGCACGCTGCCAGTGAGCGCGAGCGACAGCCGCCGCGCAACCGCAAGGTCGTCCGCCCGCGGCGCGGCAGAGAGTCCCTTGGAATGCCACTCTTCGCGGAACGAATCATCGACCTGCCGGGCGACCGCTTGGAACTCGTCCGCCCGCGTCGGGCCGGGGTCGAACTTCACCTTCCGCGCGTCCGTGGCGAGCGGGAAGAGGCTCGCGCGGAGCGCGACGACCCCGCCGATCAGGACCGCGACGAAGAGCAGATTTCTGGCCCACATGAGCAGGCTTCCCGTGGAAGGAGCGTCGCAGCAAATACCCCGCGGCGCGGCCCGCCGTTTCACGAAACCGCGGGCTATCCTTGAGGGTAGCACAGGGCAGAACCGCCTGCTCCCTTCCGGTCCCGGCTCGTTCACCCAACCGAACTCGAACTCATGTCCAGCGCGCTCCCACCCGTGATCGCCGATCTCGTCGAAGACGAACCCGTCGTCGCGGACCTCGTTTCGGCCGAGCCGGACGCGACCCCGGTGGTGATGCCGGTTCCGCGGCCGTCGCTGTTCCGCCGTGCGCGGGCGTTCGTTGGGTCGGTGACCGAGTGGGTGTTCGGCCTCGCGGCGCTGTTCGTCGGGCTGGCGGTGCTGGCCGCGGTGCCGGTCGGGCAGTTTCTCGCGCTCGGCTACCTGCTCGAGTCGAGCGGGCGCGTCGCGCGGAGCGGCCGGTTGCGCGACGGCTTCATCGGCGTGCGCACCGCGGCGAAGTTCGGCGGCATCGCGCTCGCGGGCGCGCTGCTGTGGGCGCCGCTGTACTTCCTCTCGATTCAGGCGCAGGCCGCGCGAATCATCGACCCGCACGGCCGCATCGCCCGGCAGTGGGAAGGGTGGCTGTCACTCCTGGTCGCGCTCGTCGCGCTGCACGCGTGCGCCGCGGTTCTGCGCGGCGGGCGGTTCCGCGACTTCCTCCGCCCATTCAATGTGCTCTGGCTGGTGCGCCGCGCGTTCCGCGGCGGCCTCTACACGGAAGCCCGCGACCGGCTCTGGAATACGGTCGTGGGGCTGCGGCTCCCCTACTACTTCTGGCTGGGCGTCCGCGGCTTCCTCGGCGCGTTCCTGTGGCTCGCGATCCCGCTGCTGCTACTCGCACAGGGTCACCGCGTGCCGGTGGTGGGCGTGATCGGCGGGCTGATGCTCGCGGCGGTGGTGCTGTACGTGCCGTTCCTTCAGGTGCGGTTCGCCCGCGACAACCGCCTACGCGCGTACCGGGAGTTCCGGCAGGTGCGGACCGCGTTCCGCCGCGCGCCGCTGGCGTTCGCCCTCGCGCTGTGGGTTCACCTGCTGTTCGCGATTCCGCTGTACCTGCTGAAGATCGAAGTGATCCCGCGCGACCTCGTGTTCCTCGAAGGGTTGTTGTTCCTGCTGTTCATGTTCCCGGCGCGGCTGCTCGGCGGGTGGGCCTACGCCCGCGGCACGCGCCGCGCCGTGCCGCGCCACTGGTTCTTACGCTGGATGGGGCGGCTCGCGGTGGTGCCCGTCGTCGTCGCGTATGTGGTGGTCGTGTTCCTGTCGCAGCACCTCGGCTGGCAGGGCATCGCGAGCCTGTACGAACAGCACGCGTTCCTGCTGCCGGTGCCGTTCGTGACGTGGAAGGGCTGATTCGCTAAGAAGACCTACCCCCCGGCCCCCTCCCTAAAGGGAAGGGGAGTTCGGCGCGCAACGCATCCGGGTGAACCGCGAGCGCCAGCGAGCGGTCTTCCTCCCCTTCCCTTTAGGGAGGGGGCCGGGGGGGGGTTCTTCCCCCTCCCACCCCGGACTCTCCCATGCGCCTCCTCCGCCCGCTCCTCTGCGGCGCCGCGCTCGCGGCACTGCTCCCCTCGTCACTCGCCGACGAACCGAAGCTCGAACCGGGCACGGTCGAGCTGTTCAACGGCAAAGACCTCACCGGCTGGGGCTACAAGACCAAGGACAAGTTCCAGAGCTTCGACGGGAAGACGGAAGCGTCCGACAAGCGGTACTCCGTGAAGGACGGCGTGCTGGTGGTGAACCCCGGCAAGGGCACGGCGCAACTCTGGACCGCCGAGAAGTTCCCGAAGGACTTCGAGTTGAAGCTGGAGTTCCGCGCCGCGGTGAACGCCGACAGCGGGCTGTTCGTCCGCGGGCCGCAGTTGCAGGTGCGCGACTACCTCGTCGCCGGGCCGTACAAGGAGCTGAAGATGTACAAGGCGCAGGACTGGAACGAGATCGTCGTGGTCGTGAAGGGCGAGAGCGCGTACTGCACGTGCAACGGCGAGGTGCTGGAGGCGAAGATGAAGGTGCCCGCGACCGGCCCCATCGGGCTGGAGGCCGACCGCGACCAGATGGAGTACCGCAAGATTCGGCTGAAGGAACTCAAGTAACGCCACGGATTGCCATCCGCCCCATTCTGACCTCCCCCCTTGAGGGGGAGGTCGGCGGCGCTTCGCCGACGGGTGGGGGGTGACGCTCAGCGCGTG
>JAYUBA010000388.1:0-2074 GCA_043741075.1 Frigoriglobus sp. | reverse complement strand
CGATGGCGCGTCCGGCACCACGACCGACACGACGGGCGGCGGTACGACCGGCGGAAGCACCACGGGCGGCTCGACGCCTTCGACCCCGGCCGCCAGTTCGACGCCCGCCGCCGGGAAGCCGGGCGGTTCGACGCCTTCGATCCCGTCGGGCGCATCGGCACCCGCGGTCCCGTCGGGCGGTTCGATTCCGTCGATCCCCTCCCTCCCGTCGGGCGGAGCGAGCGGCGGCAAGACCGGCGGTTCCACGGGTGGAACTGGCGGCGGAACGAGCGGCAGCAAGACCGGTGGTTCCACGGGCGGCACGACCGGAGGTGGGAAATGAGGCTGCGAAGAGACCCAATCCCCTCCCTGAAGGGAGGGGGGAGTAAAACCGCTGTGTCTTCCTCCCCCCTCCCTGAAGGGAGGGGGGCCGGGGGGGGGGGGCTCCGCGCCCCCGCGGCGGGTACGTCATTTTCGCCGTCCTCGTCGTGGTCGTGGTGCTGTCGCTGGTCGCGTACCGGTTCGCGGAGTCGATGACGGGCGAGTTCCGGGCCGGGGTCCGCTCCAACGACGACGCGCAGGTCAAACTCGCCGCCGTCTCCGGGCTGCACTACGCGGCGGCCGTGCTGTCCGACCGCACCACGTTCTACGAGGAACTGGACGGCAACCCGTTCGACAACCCGGACATCTTCGAGCAGTTCGACGTGCCGACGGCCGGCGGGGTGCCGAACGCGAACAAGCAGGCGAGCTTCTCGATCCGGTGCGTCGCGCTCACCACCGGCGGCACGTTCGAGCAGCGGTTCGGCGTGATCGACGAGGGCGGCAAACTGAACGTCAACAGCCTGATCGCGCTCGACCCGACCGGCGAACTGCTCTACAACGCGCTGATGAAACTGCCGGGGATGCTCGCCGAGGTCGCCGACGCGATCGTGGACTGGGTGGACGCGGACGACGACGCGCGGGCCAGCGGGGCCGAGTCGGCTTACTACTCGTCGCTGTCCACCCCGTACAAGGCGAAGAACGGGCCGCTCAACTCGCTCGACGAACTGCTACTGGTGAAGGGCGTCACCCCGTACCTGCTGTACGGCGGCGACACCAACCGCAACGGGGTGCAGGACGACGGCGAGCCGGACGCCACCCGCGGGCTGGCCGACTACCTCACCGTGTACGGCCGCGAGCTGAACGTGGACATGGCCGGCACCGCCCGCATCTACCTCAACGGCGACGACCTGGACACGCTCGGCAAGCAACTGGCGGGGGCCGTCGGCGACGAACTCGCCACCTACATCGTGGCCGCGAAGGTGTTCAGCGCGAAGCCGGTGGCGACCGCCGTGGTGGCCACGGTGACGACCGCAACGACCACAACGCTCGACGCCGATAAGGACGCCGTGTTGGCGAAGGCGACTCTGACTCTGAGCCAGCGGCCGACCGTGACCGCGACCACCGAGCAACTCCAGGCGGCCATCCAGGCGAAGGTCGCCCTGTCGGCGACCAGCGGCACCCGCGTGAAGTCGCTGATGGACCTGATCGGCACGCAGATCACGCTCCCGCGGGCGCCCGACGCGAAGAAGGACGACCCGGACGCGGTCGCGTACTCGCCGCTCAACGACCCGGCCAAGCGGAACGACCTGCTCGCTAAACTGCTCGACAAGACGACCGTCCGCCAGGCCATCGAGATGGTGCCGCGGCTCAACGTGAACACGGCCCCGCGCGAGGTGCTGCTCGCGGTGCCGGGCCTGACCGAGGAACTGGCCGACAAGCTCATCGCCCAGCGGCCCAACCAACTGCCGACCGACGCGGGCACCGTCTCGGCCGCGTGGCTGGTCACCACCGACACCATTCCGTCCGCCCAGTTCAAGCAGATGGAGAAGTACCTGACCGGCTCCACGATGGTGTACCGCGTGCAGTCGATCGGGTACTTCAAGAGCGGCACCGGCCCGGCGGCCCGCATGGAGGCGGTGATCGACACCAACCAGGGCGCGCCGCGGTTCCTGTACGTCCGCGACCTGTCCGACCTGGAGAACCCGCGCGGCTTCCAGCCGCCGCCACCGTAGGGAAGACAAACAGGGGGGCTTGCGCCCCCGCTCGCCAAGAC
>JAYUBA010000387.1:0-6988 GCA_043741075.1 Frigoriglobus sp. | reverse complement strand
TGAACACGTAGGCCGCGAGGCCGTACTTCGTGTTGTTCGCCTGTGCGATCACGTCTTCCAGCTTGCTGAAGTCCAGCACCGGCATGACCGGGGCGAACGGCTCGTCCGTCAGAATCTTCGCGTCCGCGGACAGCCCGCTGAGCACGGTCGGCTCGAAGAAGTAGCCCTTCTCGAACCGCGTAGACTTCCCACCGCCGGTGAGCACCTTCGCGCCCTTCCCCTTCGCGTCGTCGATGAGGGCTTGAGCGCCGTCCATCGCCTTCCGCTCGAACATCGGGCCGACGACCACTCCTTCGTCCAGCCCGTTGCCCATCTTGAGCTTCTTCGCCTCTTCCACCGCCACCTCGATGAACCGCTTCTCGATGTCCTTGTGGACGAAGAACCGGCTGGGGCTGATGCACACCTGCCCGTTGTTGCGGAACTTGCCCAATACCGCGGCCTTCGCGACCACTTCCGGGTCCGCGTCCGGGAACACGATGAACGGGGCGTGCCCGCCGAGTTCGAGGCTGAGCCGCTTCACCTGGTCGGCGGCCTGCCGCATCAGTTGCTTGCCGACCGCGGTGGAGCCGGTGAAGCTGATCTTCCGCACGGCTTCGTTCTGCATGAACTCGTCGCTGATTTCGGACGCTGAGCCGATGACGAGGTTCGCGACGCCCTTCGGCAACCCGGCGTCGATCAGGCACTCGAACACGCCGATGAGCGACAGCGGGGTCTGGCTCGCGGGCTTGCAGACGATGGTGCAACCGGCCGCGAGTGCGGGCGCGATCTTCCGCGCTTGCAGGGTGATGGGAAAGTTCCACGGCCCGATGGCCCCGACCACGCCGACCGGGTGCTTGATGGTCATGTGCCGCTTGGCGGCGTTGCTCGGCGGGATCACCTGCCCGTAGGCCCGCTTGCCTTCCTCCGCGAACCACTCGAACGTGTCGGCGGAGTGCATCACTTCGCCGCGGGCCTCCATGAGCGGCTTGCCCTGCTCCATCGTCATAACGCGGGCGAGGTTGTCGGCCCGCTCGCGCATCAGGTCGGCGGTCTTCTTCAGCACCTTCGCGCGGTCGTAGGGGGTGAGCTTCATCCACGCCGGCAGCGCGGCGGACGCCGCCGCGACGGCCTTCGCCACGTCCGCGCGGCCCCCGAAGCTGACTTCCGCGATAGTCTCTTCGGTTGCCGGGTTGGTGACCGCGAGCTTCTTGCCGGTGGCGGACTCAGACCACGCGCCGTCGATGTACAGTTGACGGTTCTTGACGGGGACGTTTGCAGACATGGTGTGAGACTCGTTGTGGGGGAGGCTCATTGTATTGAAGCATGGCAGCCGCTCGCGGCTTCGCGGGATCGCTACTTGATTCGTGGGACCAACTTCATCGCCGCCGAGTTCATGCAGAAGCGCAGGCCGGTCGGCGGGGGGCCGTCCGGGAAGACGTGGCCGAGGTGCGCGTCACACCGGCTGCACAGCACTTCCGTCCGCGTCATCATCATGCCGCGGTCGGCCTTCGTGCTGACGTTGTCGTCCGCGACCGGTTCCAGGAAGCTCGGCCAGCCGGTGCCGCTGTCGAACTTCGTGCCCGAATCGAACAGCGGTTGGGCGCAGCACACGCACACATACACGCCGTCGTCCTTCGTGTTCCAGAAGGCTCCGGAACACGACCGTTCCGTGCCGCGCTCGCGGGTGACGCGGTACTGCTCCGGGGTGAGGATCGCCCGCCACTCCGCGTCCGTCTTCACGACCTTCTCGCCGCCCATCGGTTTACCCTCTCGTTCCGGGATCGGAGGCGGGCTGCCCGGCAAGCCGGTCGGCACGCGAAGCACGACCGCCCCCACCGCCGCAACCACCGCGACGGCCGACACGACCGCGATGACCTTCTGATACGTGTTCATGCCAGTTGGATGCGGTCCGGGGGCGATTGGCTACTTGCCGCGATTCAGCTTCTTGGGGCCGTTACCGGCGGTCTTCTCGTAACTGCCGTTGCCGGTCTTCACGTACTTGGTGAAGCCCTTCGCCGCGAGGTTCTTGTCGCTCACGGCGGTTTTGCCCTGGGCGTCGGTCCACGCGCGCGGGGTGTTCGGTTCGCCGAACACGCGGCGCACCGGCTCGCCCGTCTCCGGGTGCTTCGTGAGCGCGTCGGCGGACATCCGCTGAATGAACTCGAACTGCGCACCGCCGGAGCCGTCCGGCAGCACCATCTCGTACACGTACAGCGGCATTCCAACCTCCAGCAGAAGAGTGGCCGCAGATAGACGCGGAGCACGCAGATCAAGCCGACAGAACCGGACATTTGAATTGTTCTGATCCGCGTCCTTCTGCGTCATCTGCGGCCACTCTTATCTTACCCTGATTTCACTCGTACCGCTTGCGGATCGCTTCGATCTCCTTGTCTTTCTTTTGCGCCGCGAGCGCCGCGAGGAGCAAGTCTTTCGCTTCAACGTTCATGAGGTCGATGTAGAGCGCGGCACGGGCGACGCGTTCGGCGTCCGCGTGCTTGCCCGCGTTCGTGTACAGCTTCGCTAACCGCAGGTGAAGCCCGAGGTCGTCCGGGTTCGCGAGAATCTGCTCCGCCAGCACACCCGCGAGCGGCTCCGGCTTGTTCGCGCGGCCGTACACTCGCGCCAGCATTTCGAGCCAGTCCGCGTCGCCCGGCGCGACCTTGCGCCCCTGCTCGAACGTCACGGCGGCCTTGTCGGTGTCCTTCAGGTCGAAGTACAGCTTGCCGAGTTCGAGCAGCACCCGGCCGTCGTCCGGGTTCGCCTCGACGGCCTCTTCGAGCACGGTCTTCGCACCCGCGTCGTCCTTCGCGCGACGAAGCAAGCGGGCCGACACGATCGACGCGAACGGGTGGCCCTTCTCCTTCTCGCGGATGGCGTTCGCGAGTTTCTTCGCTTCGTCCACCATGCCGCGAGGTACGAGCGCGCCGGCGTAGCGGGCCGCGAGGTCGAGGTCGTCCGGGTTCTTCAGGTGAGCCGCTTTCAACTCCTCGAAGGTGAGCGCCTTCTCCGGTCGCCGCCCGCCGGCCGCCTTCACGACTTGATCGAGATACTTGCGGTAACCGGCCTCGAAGTCGTCTTTTTCCACTCCAAGCGCGGCTTTCAGTGCAGATGCCGTGTCGGAGGTGCCGCGGTACGCTTCCAGGAGCTTCGCGACGCCCGCTTCGCCGCCGTAAGCCTTCGCGATGTACTCGACGTACAGCAACCCCTGGTAGTACGCGAGCATCACGTCGGCCGGCTGGCTGAACCGCTTGTAGGCGCGGGTGATGGTGTCGAGGTCGAAGGTGGTGCCGGCCGCGAGGCGGTCGCGCAGTACGGGCATCACCTGCACGAAGCGGTTGGTGTTCTCGGACCGCACCGCCAGCCCTTCCGTCAACCAGATCGGGACGCGGTGCGTCGTTTGGAGCAGGTTGAACGCGTGCGTGAGTTCGTGCCGCACGACGATGGCCCAGTTGTACGCGCGCGCGCCGCCGTCCGCGCGGGGCGACGGCAGCGCGATGAGCGGCCCGGTACACGCGCCCTGCACTGCACCGGGCAAGCCGGGCAACAGCGCGATACGCCCGCTGAAGATCTGCCGCCGCGCGAACACCTCCACGAGAATCTTCCCCGGCGGCGTGAACCCGTACCGCTTCGACAGTTCCGCGAAGGTGTCTTCCAGCACGTCCGCGAGAAACCCCGCGAGCACCTTGTCGTTCTTCTTGTCGAAGCGGATGACGAAGTGCGGCGTCTCCACTGTCGCGTATTCGGCGAGTTCTTCGAGTACCGTGATGGCGTTGTCCACCTGCACGTTGAACGGGTCGGTCTTCATCGCGGCGCGGAGCGTCGCGAGCGCCTCCGCTTCGCGGCCCTGCATGTAGTAGAGCAGCCCCAACCCGGCCTTCGCGCCGGGCCGCGCGGGTCGCAGCGCGCTCGCCTTCTCGAAGCACTCGGCGGCTACCGCGAATTGCCGCGCGTCGCTGAAGATCGTGCCGAGGTCCGTGTAGAACTGTGCCGGCTTGCTGTCGAACGCTTCCACTTCCTTCACGGCCGCCGCGATGCCGTTCTTATCGCCGCGAAAGTGCTTCAGCGCCGCGAGTCGGGCGAGTGTGGCTTCGTCGCGCGCGTTCACCGCTTTCGCGACGAGGAGCAGCTTCTCCGCGGACGCACTGTCGGCCTCCGCGAGCCGCACGTCCGCTTTTAATCGAAGCGCGCCGGGGTGCTTCGGGTTCACCTTCAGCGCCACATCCGCCTGCCGCTCGGCTTCGGCAAAGTCCATTCGTTCCAGCGCGACCGTTCCTTTTCCGACCAACGCCTCGGGCGCTTTGGGGTTGATCTTGAGGGCGGCATCGAACGCGTCGGCCGCTTCGGCGCGGTTGTGCCGCTCCAGCAGGAGCCGGCCGCTCAGCCAATCCGCCTGCCAGCAGTCGGGGTCGTGCTTGAGCGCGTCGCGAAGGACTTCTTGCAGGATGAACTTGATCTGGTCCGGCTTGTTGTGCGTGGTCGCGTTCTCGATGCCGGCTTCGGCCACGATGAGCAGCTTTTCGCCGTCGGTGATCTCCTTCTCGGCCGCCGCGGCGTCGGTGTACGTCTTCACGAACCACCGCATCTCGGTGTCGGCACCGGTCAGATCGCCCTTGTCGCGTAGAATTCGAGCGCGCACCCATCGCGCGAGGAAGGGATCGGCCTGCTTCTTGATGGCGGCGTCGGCGTCTTTGGTCGCGTCGTCCCACTTGCCGAGCGAATAGAAGAGGTCCGCGCGGCGGGCGAGCAGGTCGGGGTTGTCGGGGGATACCTTTAACCCGGCGTCGAGCGCGTCGAACGCCTTTGTGAAGTCGCCGAGCGCGCGGTGGCACGCGGCCTGCCCGGCGAACGCGGCGACCGACTTTTCGGTCTTCGCGAGTTCGTCGTACCCGGCGAGCGCCTCCGCGTAGTTCCCGCGCTGGAGCCGCTGCCGGAGCGCGGGGTACTCGGCAGAAGAACCTACCCCCCCGGCCCCCCTCCCTGAAGGGAGGGGGAAGCAAGAAGCCGCTGACTCCCCCCTCCCTTCAGGGAGGGGGGTAGGTCCGCCGAGCAAGACGAGAGCGACGAGGGTGCGCATGACGTTACCGTACCGCGGGCGTGAAACGGCCGCAAGCGGGCGGCGTCAGAACGGTGCGCGGCGCCACTGTTACACCGGCGCGATGGATTCCGAGCGGCGGACCGGGTACACTTGGGCCATCTCCCGCGCCCGTCGGCCCGATCAGCGCGATACCGGAACCGGGGTTAGTTTCCCCGGAATCGACCGTCTTCCTCTCCAGATTGCCAGAGCATCCGTCTTGCGGAAGCGAGGAATCCCCATGTCCGTTCGCCTGAGAGTGGCGGCCCTACTGGCCGCGCTCGTGTTCCCGGCACTCACTTCCGCGGCGGAGCCGGCCCCGGCGCCGAAGCCCGCGAAAGACCCGGCCGACGCGCTGGCCGCGCTCATCGACCGGCACCTCGCGAAGGACTGGGAGGCCCGCGGCATCGTCCCGGCCGAGGTCACCGACGACGCGGAGTTCGTCCGCCGCGCGTACCTCGACCTCATCGGCCGCGCGCCGAAGGCGGCCGAAGTCCGCGCGTTCCTCGACGACACGGCCCCCGCCAAGCGCGTCAAGCTCGTCGATCACCTGCTGACGATGCCCGGCCACGCGAGCCACTTCGCCGCCGTCACCCGCGCACAGTGGCTCCCGCAGACGACGACCAACTTCCAGTTGGCGCAGTTCGGGACGCAGTTCGAGACGTGGCTCCGCACGCAGTACCGCGAGAACACGCCCGCGGACCAGGTGGTGAAGCGCATCCTCACCGTGAAGATGACGGTGAACAACCAGAACCCGACGTTCCGGTTCGTGCAGGCCGACGGCACCGACCCGGACGGGATCGCCGTCGCCGGCTTCTACTCGGCCAACGAGGGCAAGCCGGAGAACGTCGGGTCGGCCGTCAGCCGCCTGTTCCTCGGCATGAAGCTCGAATGCGCCCAGTGCCACGACCACCCGTTCGCCCCGTACACGAAGGATCAGTTCTGGCAGTTCGCCGCGTTCTTCTCCGAACTCAGCCCGCTCGCCGGCCCGCGGCCCGGTTTCGTCGGCCCGACGCAGCCGCAGTCGGACCGCAACCGGATCGGCATCCCCGGCACCGACAAGAAGGTGACCGCCACCTTCTTCGACGGCACGAACCCGGAGTGGACCCCCGACCGCGTGCCGCGCGTCGAACTCGCCGACTGGCTGGTGAGCGCCAAGAACCCGTACTTCGCGAAGAACACGGCGAACCGCGTCTGGGCGCACTTCTTCGGCATCGGGATTCAGGACCCGGTGGACGAACCGGGCGAGAACAACCTGCCGAGCCACCCCGAACTGCTGAAGGAACTGGGCCAAGCGTTCGCCGACAGCGGGTTCGACAACCGGATGCTGATCCGCGCCATCACCCGCACGCGGGCGTACCAACTGACCAGCAAGATGACGCACCCCGGTCAGGCAGACCCGCGCCGGTTCGCCCGCATGAACCTGAAGGGGCTGACCCCGGCGCAACTGTTCGACTCGCTGGTCGCGGCGACCGGGTTCCGCGAGCCGGCGGCGTTCCGGAACCAGGCGAACTTCGGGTTCGTGCAGCCGGGCAACCCGCGGAGCCAGTTCCTCAACCGGTTCGTGAGCACCGACCGCCCGACCGAGACCAGCACCACTATTCTGCAAGCCCTGATGCTGATGAACGGTCAGTTCATCGGCGACCAGACCGACCTGGCGAAGAGCGAAGTACTGGCCGCGATCGTGGACGTGCCCGGTTGGGACACGAAGCAGCGAGTCAGCACGCTGTTCCTCACCGCGTTCGCCCGCACCCCGACCCCGGACGAGTTGGACAAGTTCGGCAGCTACGTGGACCGCGGCGGCGCGAAGGGCGACAAGAAGCAGGCGCTGGCCGACGTGTTCTGGGTGCTGCTCAACAGCCCTGAGTTCCTGTTCAACCATTGATTCCGACTTGTGGGGTGGGCCTCTGGCCTGCCATCGCCGTGGCAGGCCAGAGG
>JAYUBA010000386.1:0-2076 GCA_043741075.1 Frigoriglobus sp. | reverse complement strand
TTGTACACGATCGTGTCCGGCTTGATGCCGACCGAGTGGTAGATGGTCGCGAGCAGTTCGGTCGGGTGGATCGCCCCTTCCACCGGGGCGCTCGCGGTCTTGTCGCTCTTGCCGTGAACGTACCCGCGCTTGACGCCGGCACCCGCGATCACGCCGGTGTAGCAGTACGGCCAGTGGTCGCGGCCGTCGTCCTGGTTCTGGTTGCCCGACGTGCTGACGCCGCGCTGCGGGCTGCGGCCGAACTCGCCCACGCACACCACCAGCGTCTCCTTCAAGAGGCCGCGCTCGTCCAGGTCGGCGATGAGGGTGGCGAGACCGGCGTCGAGCATCGGGGCGGCCTGGGTCTTCATGCGGGTCGAGAGGCCGGCGTGAACGTCCCACGAGTGGTTGTCGCTGTTGGCCACCTTCGGCCACACCACCTCGACGAACCGTGTGCCCGCTTCGACCAACCGCCGCGCGAGCAACAGGCACTGGCCGAACGTGTTCTTGCCGTACTTCTCGCGGACCGCGGCGGGTTCCTCGGTCAGCTCGAACGCCTTCTTCGCGCGCCCGCTGGTGACGAGGCCGAGTGCCTTGCCGTAGTACTCGTCGAGGTCGTGCTTGGCGACGGCCTGCTCGATTTCCGGCATCCCCTTGGAGATGGTGTCGCGGAGGGTGGCGCGGCGCTCCATGCGGACCGGCGTCAGCTCCTCGCGGAGCTTCAGGTCGTCGGTGCGGACGCGGTCCATCTTGGTCATGTCCATGTCGTCGCCGTTCGGGTACAGCAGGTACGGGTCGTACCCCTTACCCAGGAACCCGGCGCTGCCGCCCTTGCCGACCACGTTGGACTCTTGCAGCGGGCGCGGCATCATCACGAACGGGAGCATGGGCACGGTCGGCGGCTTCATCTTGATGATGTTGGAGCCGAGCGTGGGGAAGTCCTTGGGGCTGGGCGGCTCCAGTTGGCCGGACGCGCTCACCTTGTCGGTGGTGTAGCCGGTGTGCATCTGGTAGATGGCGGCGGTGTGGTTGAACAGCCCGAACGGGGTGTAGCTGACCGCCCGCATGAGGGTGGTCTTGTCGAGCACCTGCGCGAGCTTCGGCAGCAGTTCGGTGACGTGCGTGCCGGTCAGTTTCGTTTGCTGGTGCTTGAAGACGCTCTTGACCTTATCCGGGACGTTGTCCTTCGGGTCCCAGAGGTCGAGGTGGCTCGGCCCGCCTTGCAGGTAGATGAAGATGACGCTCTTGGCCTTGCCGAAGCCCGGCCCGTTGCCGGCCTCGCCCTTGTTGTTGGCGGACGCCTTCTGCATGGAGAAGAGGTCGCCGAGGGTGATGCCGAGGACACCGGACCCGCCGACGCGGAGGAGGTCGCGGCGGGTGACGCCGTCGCAGTCGTTCTTGGCGGCGGCACCGGGAATGACGAGCATGAGGGGACTCCAGAAGGAGCGGGCGGGTTCGGTTCGCTGCGGGCGAGCACCGGGTAGCCGCGCGGCGGGGCGATTCGGGTAGGTGTTAGAAGTTTACCGCCGAGCGGGACGGATCGCAAACGCTTTTTTCCCGCTCCGCGAGCAACTTGGTGGAAGAACTTGAAGATGCCCTTTTCGCGCGGGTGGTGGGCGTATAGGATACGCTTACAAGACGCGGCGTGGAGCAGCCCGGTCAGCTCGCCAGGCTCATAACCTGGAGGTCGTAGGTTCAAATCCTACCGCCGCAACTCGAAAACCCCGGAAAACAAGGCTTCTACACGAGCCTCGGTTTCCGGGGTTTCCTCGTTTTCCGCCCTTTCCGGGGTTTTAACTGCCACTTAACTGCCAAGAAACCGCCCTTCGATCTGACCGCCATCGCAACGACCGCGACCATTTTCCTGCGCATTCCTCGTGACTTGACCGCTGAAAAGCGACAATGAAGTGGGAACGGGCTCTGACGAAGTGAGCCGACTCCACCGTATTACTCCATTGGGTGGTGCTCGAAGAACTCCCAGATGAGGTCGTTCGCCGACACGTTCCGCGTCGAGCGTCCGAGCGCCGCCGATCCCGGACGACCCGGCCACGTGTGACCACCGCCCGCGACGGTGACCAGAACGACCTCAGCACCCGC
>JAYUBA010000385.1:0-7000 GCA_043741075.1 Frigoriglobus sp. | reverse complement strand
CAGCCTCTTCCGCCATCCGGCCGATGTCGCTCAAGTCGCCCACCAGCACGCGCTGGGCGGGGAGCGTGCCGCTTTCGATCACCGCGGCCGGGGTGTCCGGTGACAGGCCGCTGTCACTCAGCTTCGCCGCGATCTTCGCGACGTGCCGCGCGCCCATGTAGAACACCACCCCCGGCATCCGCGCGAGGGCGTCCCAGTCGAGCGTGCAGTCGGGCGAGTCCGGGTCGTGGTGGCCGGTCACGAGCGCCACGGCCTGGCCCGCGTCGCGGTGCGTGAGCGGGATGCCGGCCGCGGCACACGCGCCCACGGCGGAGGTCACGCCCGGCACGATCTCGAACGAAACACCTGCTTCGGCCAGCACTTCCGCTTCTTCGCCGCCGCGGCCGAACACGCACGGGTCGCCGCACTTCAGCCGGCACACCGACTTGCCCGCGCGGGCGAACCGGATCAGAGCGTCGTTGATTGTTTCTTGCTTCGTGGAGCCGACGCAGTAGCCGCGCTTGCCGACGGGCACGAGTTCCGCGAGCGGGCCGGCTTCTTCGAGCAGTTCGGGGGAGATGAGCGCGTCGTGAAGCACGACATCGGCGGAGCGGAGGAGGCGGAGGCCGCGGACCGTGATGAGGTCCGCTGCGCCCGGCCCGGCACCGACCAGATAGACCGTGCCGACAGAGGCGCAGCGCGTCACGGTCCCTCCCTTGGGCAAGACGAGACCCGACCGCGTTTACCGGGAGAGCCGGGTGCCGCGAGGGGTGCATGGCGAGTCAGTCGGACAAGGTGAGAGGCAATTGCATTTGATGTGCCAGACCGCGCGGCACCCCGCGGGCGTGTCGGAACTGCTTACTTTTCGCGTGTGATTTACGCGACCGAACGGCGGAGAGTTGCAACGGCCGACGCGGGCCGACCGCCCGCGTCGCGGGCAGTCGGCCGAGAGATTGCACAGCAAGAGCGCAGTTGGCACCGGGGCGGGGGCGGGCTCACCACTTGTAGCTGAACTGGAGGTAGTACAGCCCGGAATCCTTCGCCGCAGTGCGGCTCGCGGTGTTCTTCAGGAAGTCCCCGCCGAACAGGTACGAGTACCCGGTCAGCACGTCCGCGTGCTTGGACAGGTGGAAGTTCAGGACGAAGTCCAGCTCCTCGCCGATGTGCGATCCGGCCCGGCCGGTGGCGTCGCGGCGGATCGCGTTGCCGCCCGCGTTGTACAGCGCGTCCCGCTTGTCCGCGAGCCAGAAGCTGTGGAACTGCGTCCACGCCGTCACCCACTTCGTCGGGTACAGGTACAGGTGGAAGTTCAGGTCGTGGATGTTCTGCCGGCCCACCTGGTCGATCCACCCGAAGTAGTAGTGGCCGAACGGGAACAACTGGTTGAACGTGTGGGCGGTGCCGCGGGTGGCGCCGCCGCCGCTGGCGTAGTCGTAGTACGCCCACACGGTCGGGGACCACGCGGTGTCCTTGAAGTTGTACCCCAGCCCCTGCGTCGTCATCGCGGCGAACACGTCGCGGCCGTTCTGGCTGCCGAATTGGAACGCCGTTTCCGAGTCGAACAGCACGTTCCCCTCGTTCCCCGCGTACCGCCCGCCGACCGTGTGCCGGGTGAAGTTGCCGCGCGGGATGCCGAGCTGCGCGAAGCGGTTCGTGTTGTCGAGCATCAGGTAGTACGCGTCGATCGCCTGCCCCTTCTGCGGCCGGTACGTCGCCCAGGCCCCGACGAAGTTCTGGTTGTTGTCCACCGAGTTGAACCGGTTCGCGTCCTGCTGCGAGCTGGGCCGGTTCGAGTTCGGGATCACCGGCTGCACCCAGAACGCGTCGAAGTCGAACTTCTCCGTCTGGCGGAAGACGCGCGCCCCCTGGAACGTCCGCCGGGTGTTCGCCCAGTCGAGCGTCGAGATGAGCCGCTGCGAGCCGAACAGCAGTTCCTGCCGGCCGAGGCGGGCGTACACCGGGTCGCCGCCGAGGTCGGCCAACTTCACGTCCACGAACAGGTTCTGGATGCCCGCCTTCTGCTGGTCGATGGACAGCGGGGGCAGGTCCTGGAATGCCGACCACGCCCCGATGTACTCGGCGAACACGCGGAAGTCGTCGCGGTACCACAGGTCCGTGTACACGCGGGTGCGGGTCAGGTTGTAGGTGTTGTCCCGCCGGCCCCCACGGTCGTTGTACGCGCTCTCGTACCGCGTGCGGAACTCGCCGCCGGTGGTGAACAGCCAGTTGTCGCCGATGCGCACCCGCTTCAGCGGGTCGAAGAAGTCGTGCTCGGTGTTCTTCGGGTCGTCCAGGTAGGCGAAGTTGTCGGCGTCAAAGAACGAGGGGAAGATGGCCCCGGTGCGCGGGTACGGGTACTTCGGCGGGGCGTTCAGGCTCTCGCCGCGGAGTTGGTCGAGCGCGGAGTAGTATCCCGGCCCGGTCGGCGGGACGGGGAACATACCGGCCCGCGGCGTCGGCCGCACGCGCGGCACCTTCTTCCAGTCGAACACAGACCCGCACGCGCACTCCGCAGGCGCGGTCGAGGTCGGCTCGACCGGCGGCGCGCCCGTTTCGCCCGCGGCGCCCGGTTCCGCGCCCGTCGCGACCGGGAGCGGCGGTGTGGGAGGCTCCATCGGTGCGGGCGGGTTCTGCGCGACGGCCGAGCCGCTCAACCCCAACAGGGCGGCGACCGCCCCGGCCCGGACGGCCCCGAACGTGAACCGAAACATCCTTGTTCCTCAAAGCGTCGGAGAGGAGTACACCCGGTCCGACTTCCTGTCGGGTACGGTGGTGAGATGCGTATCGGAACGGCGGAGCGGGTGAGGTGAATCGACCGGCCGGCAACGGCTGAACGGAATGGCGGTCGCGCGGCGCGGCCGGCGCGACCGGAATAAACCGGCGCGGTCGCGGCGCGAACCGAATTCGCACCGCCGCCGTCCGTAGTGGTAGCATCAGCCGCTACACACCGACCGGAGGCACCCGTGCCCGACGCGACCCCGCTCACGATCAACTTCTACTCGACCGCCGGCGAGTACGGCTGCTTCTCGAACTTCTCGCGGCACAGCATCCACCTGAAGGGGAAGCGGTGGCCGACGACGGAGCACTACTTCCAGGCGCAGAAGTTCGCCGGCACCGAACACGAGGAGGGGGTTCGCAAGTGTAAGACGCCGGGCGTCGCGGCCGGCATGGGCCGCGACCGCAAGTTGCCGCTCCGGCGCGACTGGGAGAGCGTCAAAGAGAAGGTGATGCTCGACGCGCTGCGGGCGAAGTTCGCCCAACACGACGACCTGAAGGCGACCCTGCTCGGCACCGGAGAGGCGGTGCTGGTCGAGCACACGGCGCGGGACGCGTACTGGGGCGACGGCGGGGACGGGAGCGGGAAGAACCGGCTCGGGCGCCTGCTGATGCGACTGCGAGACGAACTGCGCGCGGCGGAAACGGAACCGCCGCCGGAAGCATCCGGCGACGGTGGCTGCGGGTGACGCGGGTGGTCCGGGTCACGGCCCGTTGAGGCCGGCCGCGGAGAAGGGGACGCCGACGAAGAACCGCGGCTGCTGGTTGAACGGGCCGTCGCCGGCGACCACCGCGAGGTCCTGCGTTTCAAAGTCGGGATTGAAGGTGGCTCCGGGATTGTTGGCGATATAGGTGTCGTCGTCCGACGGGTCGTAGCCGGCTCTTCGCAGGGACGCGATCGCCATGTTCACCACCCGCGAGTAGCCGTCCGGGTACACGGACACCTCCCCCTGGAACCCGCCGCTCGCGCCGTTGAACACACGGATTCGCGAGGTGCCGACCAGAGACACGTAGATCTCGGCGCCGTGGGAGAAGTCCGTACTCCCGGCCGCCACCGTCACGCCCCCCGAGTTGCCCGCGACCAGCGGGTCGTACGCGAAGAACAACTGGAGTTGCCTCGGCGTGCCCTGCCACACGCTCCACACGCTCACGGCCGGCAGGAAGCTCGCGGCCCCGGCGATGATCTCGTCGTAGGCGTTCGTGTCCGGAAGCCCCGTACCGACCACGTACCCCGGCGTGCGGGTCGAGTCGATGTTGGCCGCGGCCACCGTCACCCCGATCTTGAAGCTGGGGTCGAAGGCGAAGAAGGACCGTTGGATGTTGCCGGACCCGTCCATCACGACCACGGCCGGGAGTTGGGTCGCGGTCCCGACGATGATCTCCTGCTTGAACTGGCCGCTGACCCGCCCGCCGCTGAACCCGCCGGCGCTGATCCCGCCCAGCACGTTCCCGACGGCGACGTTCAACCCGCCCATGAACGTGGTGTTGCCGTTGACGAGGAACAGGCTCAGCACCTGGCCGTTCGGGTTGAACACGCCGACCGCCGGCGGACCGTTCCCCGCGACGGTCACGATGATCTCGTTGCGGCTGTCCCCGAGCACGTCGCCGATGGCCACGTTGATCCCGCCCTTGAACGTGCCGAACGGGCTGAACTGGCCCTGGAGGGTGCCCGTCCGGCTCCAGATCTGCACCAGCGAATTCGTGCCGGGGCCGCTGCCGGTCACGTACTCGGCCTCGGCGAGACCGGAGGCGGTGGACGCGTCCGGCAGGAGGTCGCCGGCCGCGATGCTCAGCCCGCCGGTCGGCTGAGTCACACCGTTCACGTTGATCGCCCCGCCGCTGGGACCGGGGAGGAACGTGGGCGTGGTGCGGTCTTCGAGGTATTCCAGCCCGAGGCGGGCGGTGAAAGCGGACGGTTTCGACATCTCACACTCCGGGATGAGCCAGTTCCGGTCGTCGCGAGTCGGGGCCGGGGCGCGAGCGGGACACCCGGGGACCACCGTCGCACGAAATTAGGGTACACTTGAGAACGCGCCAACGGGCGGGTCGGCAATACGATTTTGACCGCTGCGGGCGCGATTAGCAAGGAGAAACCGCACCGGCGCCCCGACCGCGCCACGCGCCCCAACGGGCGCGGGGGCCGTCATTCCCGGCCCGCGGCGCGCCGATTGTCTGATGGCGTGGGCGACATCTCAAGTCGGATGGAACTGTAACTATCTTCTGGGCTTTGACCTCCCCCCTTGAGGGGGAGGTCGCCGCGTCGCTCTGGACGCGGCGGGTGGGGGCAAACGTTACCTCATCCGCGTCGCTTCCCCCCACCCGGCGGCGAAGCGCCGCCGACCTCCCCCCTCAAGGGGGGAGGTCAATTCAAGAAGAAGGCCGACCGCTACCCTTCAACTGGGGCGCGCCCTCAGTCGATGACGCTGCCGAGCGACGCCCGGAACCGGTCCACCGACGACCGCACCTCGGCCGTGCCCTCCTCGCTCGACGCCCACCCCAGCGGTTCGACCGAGATGCCCTCGAGTTGCTTGTACGTGGTGAAGAAGAACTCCACCTCGCGGACGAAGTGGACGGGCACGTCTTCGAGCTTCTTGATGTGCTCGAACAGCGGGTCCTTGTGCGGCACGGCCAGCACCTTGAAGTCGTTGAACCCCTTGTCCCGCATGCGGAAGATGCCGACCACGCGGGCCTCGATGAGGCACCCGGAGAACGTGGCCTCGTTCACCATCACGAGCGCGTCGAGCGGGTCCGAGTCCTCGGCGAGCGTCTGCGGGATGAACCCGTAGTCGCCGGGGTACACGGCGGAGCTGTACAGGTAGCGGTCGAGCTTGATCAGCCCGGTCACCTTGTCCACCTCGAACTTGTTGCGCTTGCCCTTGGGGATCTCGACGATCACGTTCACGACCGCGGCCTCGCCGGTGCCGGGCGGGATCATCATGTAGTCGCGGAGGTAGTCGCGGCGGGCAAACATGCCTGCTCCTGTGTGGGGCCGGTCCGATGGGGTGGATGATAGAGTACGCCCCGGCACCGTGGGAAGGCGGATGTTTCGCACACCGCGGCGCGGTACACTCTACACACCCTTCGGAGGAACCCCGATGCGACGCACGCTCGCCGTGACCGTTCTGCTGCTCGTTACCACGCCGCCCGCGGTGGCAGAAGATTATCCGCACGTCGTTCTCAAGAACGACAAACTGAAGTTCACGCTCTACGAAGCGGACGCGACGAAGGGCTTTTATCGCGGTACGCGGTTCGACCACGCGGGGGTGTTCGGGAATGTGGAGTTCGCCGGGCACAAGATCTTCGGCCCGTGGAAGGACACGCACGACCCGACCAATCACGACGACATCGTCGGCCCGTGCGACGAGTTCGGCATCGACTCGCCGCTCGGCTACGACGACGCGAAGGTGGGGGGCACGTTCCTCAAGATCGGCGTCGGCGAGTTGGAGAAGCCGAAGGAGGCGAAGTACAGTTTCGCGAACAAGTACAAGGTGGTGAAGCCGCTGGAGTGGAAGGTGTCGGACAAGGTCGAAGGGGTCACAATCCCGGTGCGCCGGTGGGAGACGGAACAGAAGGCGAACGGCTACGGCTACTCCTACTCGAAGACGATCCGCCTCGACGAGGAACGGGCCGCAATCGTCCTCGACTACAAACTCAAGAACACGGGCGAGAAGCGGATCGTCACCGACTTCTACAACCACAACTTCTTCAACGTCGATAGCGACCCGGTCGGACCGAACTACTCGTTCACGTTTGAATTTGAGCCGAAGGCAAAAGACCTGAAGGGCAAGTTCGGCGAGCTGGTCGAGCTGAAGGACAAGACGTTGCGCTTCAAGAACAACTTGTCGGACGGATTCGTGATGGCGGGCCTGACGGGCTTCGATGCGAAGAACGGGAAGCACCGGTATTTCACGATGCGCCACGCGCCGAGCGGGGTGAAGATCTTGGTCGGCGCCAACTACCCACTCGCCAAACTCAACGGGTGGGGGATCAAGACGACCATCTGCCCGGAGCCGTTCATGGCCATCGACCTGAAACCGGGCGAAGAGATGAAGTGGGTGATCGTATACGAATTTGAGTGCGCTCCGCCGAAGAAGTGAGGGCGGCTTCGTCTTCAGCCCCGGAGGGGCTACCATCGGTCGCCCCTCCGGGGCTAAGGACTACCGGACAAAACCAATTGTATCGACTATCCTGACGTGGTGCCCATCAGGAGCCTGCGATGCAACTGAAAGACCTCGCCCGACGCCTC
>JAYUBA010000384.1:0-7003 GCA_043741075.1 Frigoriglobus sp. | reverse complement strand
GCGGACAGCGGGCGCACCGGCGGCGGGGTCGCGGTCGGGTCGGCATCGGGTTCGGCGCGCGCGTCGGAGACCACCATACCCTCTACTTAGCACATGCGTTCGGCGAGCGGCGCGGCGGGCGACGCCTCAATCTCTTGACCTCCCCCCTTGAGGGGGAGGTCGGCGGCGCTTCGCCGCCGGGTGGGGGGGAAAGCGATACGAGTGGTACGACGTTCCCCACACCCGGAACGCGAAGCGCGTTCCGACCTCCCCCTCCAGCGGGGAGGTCAAAGACCGATGCAGGGTCAGTCAACTCTCGACGTTCGCAACCGGCTCGCCACCAGCACCCCCAGTGCAGCCCCCAGGCCGCCAAGCAGCACGTCGGTGACGCACGGCGTGTGCGCGTCGTACCACCGCTGGCTGCTCTCGAACCCGCCCGCGGCGAGCAACCCCAGCGCGGCGGCGAGTGCCACGGCCGCCCGCACCGAACCGCCCGGTGCGCGCCGCGAGCGCGGCGGCAGCCGCCACGCCGCGACCAGCACGCCGAGCAGCCCGAACAGCACGAGCTTCGTCAGCATCTCTTCGAGCGTGTTGAGCGGGTCGCCGCTTTCGAGCGGAAGCCCCGGCATCCAGTCGAACGGGCGCGGGGCTTCGAGCCGCGCCGCGCCGGCCGGCGGTTGCGTGACCGGCGTCATGCCCGCGAGCCACACGATTCCCCAGCTCAGGGCGAAGGGGATCGCCAGCCCTTCGTGGTGAACGCGCCCGGCGTACCACCCGGCGACCGCCGCGAACGCGCCCACGAGCGCGTCCGTCGCGCAGGGCGTCCGCGATTGCACCACCAGTTGCGGCGCTTCGAGGCACACGCCCAGCGCGACGGCCGCGCCCGCCACGCGGAGAATACCCCACGCCTCGGCGCGCCCTTTCAGCCGGGCCGCGAGCAGCCCGACGGGGAAGTACAGCCCGGCCAGCTTCGCGAGCTTCGCCGTCTGCTTCCAGCGCTCCGCGTCGCTCATGCCGGCGAACTCGGCGAACGGCCGGAACACCACCCCGCCGTCCCGTAACTTCCGGTACAGGTTGGCCGGGCTGGCGCTCACGTCGAACGGGAGCGTTTGAATGAACGCGAGGAGCGCGATGTACGCGATGAGCAACTTCCCGGTGGCGTTCACGTCGGCGCGGTTCCACACGGCCCGCACGCGGTCGGTGAGCGCCCGCCCGCACAGCACCCACGCGGTCGCGCCCGCGGCGGCACCGAGCGTTTGCGCGAGGACATCGGCCGCGGAGCAGGTGCGCGTGAGCGTGAACAGTTGGGCGAACTCGACCGCCGCGGAGAACAGCGCGCACGCCGGGAGCAGGAGCAGCCCGACGAGCGCGAGCTTCCGCCGCGGCCAGTTCCGATCGACGCTCGCGAAGCCCAAGAGGGCGAAGCCGAGCGGCGCGCCGAGCATCACGTTCGCGATGGCGTCCGACCGCGACTCGATCTTCACGCCCGCGGCCAGCACCGCGCGGAACGAGTCGGCGGCCTCGGCCGGCGTGAGGGCGCGGAAGTGGAACGGCACGAGGCTGCCGTACACGACGAACGCGGCCACGCCCAGCGCGGCCAGCGCGAACGCGCGGCGGCCGGTCGTCTGGCCCTCTCCCCTTGCGGGAGAGGGTGGCGGCACCTTGCCGCCGGGTGAGGGGTGGCGGCTCGGTGGGGTCAGCGCCTCACCCCTCACCCGGTCTTCAGACTCGCCACCCTCTCCCGCAAGGGGAGAGGGGGAAGACACGTGCGGCGGCTCGCTCAACGCGGCGCCCTCTTCGGCGCCTTGGGCGCGGGCAGCGATGCGGGCGCCTTGGGCGCGGTCCCGCCCTTCTCCGGCGGCAGCGCGGTCATCACCAGGTACGCCGGGTTCACCGAGTTCTGATGGATCATCTCCTCGCGGCTCGCCCGCCCGCCCGCGTCCACCCACACCCAGTCCAGGAGTTTCAGCTCGCCCCACAGGATGACGAGCGCGATGGGCATCATCATCCACCCGGCGAAGTCGTGGAACACGCGGTCGCCCAGTTCCTTGCCGCCCTCGTTGTACAGCACGCCGGTGAGGGAAATGCGGATCACGTTCGCCAGCACCGCGACCGGCACCGCCGACACCAGGATCAGGAGGCGGTCGAGCCACGGCCGCTTCACCACCAGCGCCATGCCGGTCGAGAGCGCGAGGAAGGTGAGCAACATGCTCAGCCCGCTGCACGCCTTCTCGACCTCGAGGACATGGTCCTTCACGTACAGCACGATCCCTTCGCGGTACGTCGGGTAGCCGATCGTTTGCAGGACGAACTCGGAGGCGACGGCCGCGACCAGTTGGAGCTTCGAGCCGAGCGCGTGTTCGACGCTGTACGGGAGCGGGAACATGAACAGCAGGAACGCGAGCGCCGGGGCCAGCCAGCGGAGCGTCGGCCACCCGCCCAGCAGGAGCGCCGCCCCGCACAGGTTCAGCACCAGCGACAGGCCCTGGAGCCACTCCCTGGCGATGTTGAACTTGTCGGCCGCGAAGAACAGCGCGATGCCGCCGGCGATGAACGCCAGCCCCCACGGGTCCGGCCAGCGGAGGCGGGCCGGCGCTCGCTCCCGCCAGTGCCACGCCAGGAACACCGCGAACAGCGGGACCAGGAACCCGTGCGAGTAGTCCGGCTTCAGCCACTGGGTGAACCAGTCGTCCCGGAACGGTTTGGCGTACAGGAACGTGAGTGCGCCGACCAGAACGAGCAGGGTCGCGATCCACGCCGGCGAGCGGACCGTTGCGGCGGCGGGCGTACTGGGCGGGGCGGCGCTCACGGGCGTTCTCCGGAGATCGGGCGCATTCAACATATACCAGAACCGGGCGGCGGGCGTCACCCCGGTCGGTTCAAAGTCGGCAGGCTCGCGTCCGGAACCATAGGACAGAATCGCGGTTGCGCCCCGCGGCGGAAAGTTCGCGCCCCGCGGCGGATCGTAACCTATGATTGTCCGTTGTGCCGGGTGCCGAATGATTCCGCCCGGCGCGCTCCCCCCTCCGGTCGGGGCTACGGCCCGTGAACGATCCGCTCATCGCCCGGTTCGCGAACGCCTGCGGCGCGACCGCCCCGCTCGATTTGCGGGTCGATCTCGCCGGCGGTGGCGTATTGGCCGAAGGCTCCATCGCTCAGCCGTTCACCCTCGTCGGCCGCGACGACGCGTGCGATGTCACCCTCGCCGACCCCGACATCAACCCGCGGCACGTCTGGCTCCAGGCGCTGGGCGGGCGCGTGTTCGCCGTCGATCTGGGCAGCCGCACCGGGCTGACGTGGCCGGGCGGCGGGCACGGGCCGGGCTGGCTCGACCCGGGCACGCCCGTGCGGATCGGCTCGTTCCTGCTCCGCCTCCGCGCCCCGGCCACCGACCGGCCGAGCACGTACCCCACCAGCTACAACCCGCTCGCCTCCGACACCGGGGCCAAGGCCCGGCCCGCGGTCGCGCTGGAGTTCCGCAACGGCCGCCGGGCGAAGGACCGGTGGCAGGTGAACCGCCTGCTCACCCTCGTCGGCCGCGCCGCCGACTGCAAAATCCACCTGACGGCCGACGACATCTCGCCGTACCACTGCGGCCTCGTCTCCACCCCGTCCGGGCTGTGGGTGGTGGACCTGTCCGGCCACGGCGTCGTCGTCAACGGCGAGCGGATGCGGTTCGCCCCGCTGCCGCAGGGAGCCGAACTGTGGGTCGGCCGGTTCCTCATCGGGTGCCAGTACCAGGTGCCGCCGGCGGTCGGCAAGAGCGGGCGCCTGTCGTCGCCCCAGCCGGGTGCCAACGGCGCGGTGCCGACCCCGCACCCCCCGGTGGCGGTGCCGGTGCCGCCGCCGGCCCCGCTGCCGGCCCCGCCGGCCCCCGAGGACGAGGTCGAGCTGGGCGCGGTACCCGACACCGGCGGGTTGCCCGGTTCGCACATCATGGCCGACGCGTTCCGCCTGTGGGGACCGACCCCCAGCGGGCAGATGTCCAGCCCGATCCTCGTGTCCGGTTCCGGCCCGAAATCGTCGGCCGCCCCGTCCCCCGGCGCGGCGATGTCCGCGGACGAGTCCTCCGTCCTGGGGGCGAGCGACGACTGGTCCGTCGCCCCGTTGCTCCGCCAACTGGCCGAACGCCACGGCCGCTCGGGCACCGAGTTCCAGCAGTCGCTGGCGCTGGTGGCGCGGGCGTTCGGCCGGGCGAAGCGGGAACACCTCGCGGTGCTACAGCACGAACTGGCCCGGATTTTCGAGCTGACCGCGGAGATCGGCGCGCTTCAACTGGAGGTCGCGCAGCGGGCGCTGGAGGCCGCCGCCGGCGACCGCGCGCGGTCGGCCCCCGCCCCCGACGGGGCGAAGCCGGCCGACCCGCGGTCGGGCGCGTGGGTGCCGCCGTCCACGAAGACCCCGCTCCCGGACACGCCGACCCCGCCGCCGCGCCCGGACCCGTCCGCTTCCGCGCCCCGCGCCGCCGACCGCCTGAGCGAACTCCAGCAGGCCCGCGCCGCCCGGTGGTATACGCTCGCCGCCCTGTTCGCCGGCACGTGACCGCCCGCACACAACCGCGCACCTCTTCCCGCGCGAAATCTGCCCGTTGACCCTGCCGCGTCGAAGCGGTCGGCGGGTCGGGCCAAACCGGCCGCGAGGTCTTCGAGAGAAGCGGCATCGGCGGGAGGCTTCGCGAGCGAGGGCTGCGAACAACAATCGCATTGTCGCAGACGCGGAATTCCCGGTCAACGAACGTTCACTTCCGGTAGTGCATCAGTTTGGCCGCGAACGCCCTGGAAACGAAGGGTTGCGGGAACCAAACTGATGCACTACCTCACTTCCCGGCCCACACCTGACATAGCTCGATCACCACGCGGACCGCGGCCTCCATCTCTTCGAGGCACGTCCATTCGAGCGGCGAGTGCGGGTTGTGCTCGCCGGTCGAGAGGTTCGGCGTCGGCAGGCCCTTCTCCGTCAGCTGCGAGCCGTCGGTGCCGCCGCGGATGATCTTGTGCTTCGGTTCCAGGCCGGCGCGGCGGGTCGCTTCCGCGGCGTGCGTGATCGCCTCCGGCAGCTTCGCGATCCCGTCGCGCATGTTGCGGTACTGCTTCCGCACGTCCACCTGAACCTTCGCCTCCGGGTAGTCGCGTTCGACCTGCCGCGCGATCTCGCGCAACATGTCCGCTTGCCCCGCGAGTTGCGCGGTGTCGAAGTCGCGGAGGAGGAAGCCGATCTTCACCAGCCCGGTGCCGCCCTCGATGGTCAGCGGGTGCAGGAACCCGGCGCGGCCGTCGGTCGTTTCCGGACTCAGCCGCCGCTTCGGCAACCGGTCGATGAACATCGCCGCGAGCCGCACCGCGTTCACCATCCGCCCCTTCCCGATGGACGGGTGAATGTTCACGCCGGTGATCGTCACCGTCGCGGCGTCGGCGGAGAACGTCTCGTCCTCGATCTCGCCGCTGGCCGCGCCGTCGAGCGTGTACGCCACCACCGCGCCGATCTGCGCCGGCTCCAGGTGCTTCACGCCGAAGCCGATCTCCTCGTCGCAGGTGAAGACGATCCGCACCGGGCCGTGCGGGATGCGGGGGTTCGCCATCAAAATGCGGGCGGCTTCCATGATGACCGCCAGCCCGGCCTTGTCGTCGGCGCCGAGGAGCGTCGTGCCGTCGGTGGTGATGATCGTCTTGCCGATCAGCCCGTTCAGCTCCGGGTTCTCGATAAGGCGGATCACCTTCGTCGGGTCTTTGGGGAGCGTGATGTCGCCGCCCTTGTAGTCGCGGATGACCTGCGGGTCCACGTCCTTGCCGGGGTTCTCCGGGTTGGTATCGACGTGCGCGTTGAACGCGATCGTGGGCGCGCCGTCCACGTTGCCGGGCACGGTCGCGAACACGAGGCCGTGTTCGTCCTGCACCGCGTCCGTCAGGCCGAGCGCGAGCAGTTCGTCGCGGAGCATCGCGCCGAGCACGAGTTGGCCGGGCGAACTCGGATACGAAGTAGACTTCTCGTCCGCCTTGGTGTCGATGCGGACGTAGCGCAGGAAGCGTTCGAGTAGCGTGTTCATGGTAAGAAAAGAGTATTAACCACAGAGGCACAGAGACACAGAGGAAGGCAGGAGTCGAGTTTTTTGAATGCGACTCCTCTTGGTTTTCTCTGTGTCTCTGCGCCTCTGTGGTTAATCTTGCTTTCGCTTCTTCTTCCGCTTCGCCGCGAGTCCCTTCACGCCGATCTTCGGGCACAGGTCCGCGACCGCGCACCGCTCGCACCGCGGCTTGCGCGACAGGCACACCGCACGGCCGTGCATGATGAGCCGGCCGCTGAAGTGCAGCCACTCGGCCCGCGGAACGATCTCCGCGAGCGCCAGTTCCACCTTCACCGGGTCGCGGTGGCGGGTCAGGCCGAGGCGGCGCGACAGCCGGCCGACGTGCGTATCGACGGTGATACCGGGCGTGTCGAACGCGTGCCCGAGGACCACGTTCGCGGTCTTGCGGCCGACGCCGGGGAGCGTCACGAGGTCGTCGAGCGACGCGGGCACCTCGCCGCCGAAGCGGGTCACCATCTGGGCGCAGCAGGCGCGGATGTTCTTCGCCTTACTCTTGTAAAAGCCGCTCGGCTTGACGAGCCGTTCCAACTCCGCGATGTCGCACTCGGCGAAATCGCGGGCGGTGGGGAACCGCGCGAACAGCGCCGGCGTGAGGGTGTTGATGCGGGCGTCGGTGCATTGCGCCGACAGGATGACCGCGACGAGCAGTTGCAGCGGGCCGTCGTGGTTCAGCCCCTCGAACCGCGGGTACAGCGGGGCGAGGCGGTCGTTGATCGGCCCGACACGGTCGCGCGCCGGCGGCAGGTTCGGCGGTGTGTCCATGTCACGCGGCCCGGTGAACGATTAGGCCAGCCGCTTGCGGCTTCGCGGGAACGCGCGCCTGCACCTGCTCCGCTTCGAGCGGCGTGATGAAGCCGCGGGCGAGGAGGGTGGCGGTGGGCAAATCGAGCGCGTTCTCTGTTCTTGACCTCCCCCCTTGAGGGGGAGGTGGCGAGCGAAGCG
>JAYUBA010000383.1:0-2082 GCA_043741075.1 Frigoriglobus sp. | reverse complement strand
TCCGACCTCCCCCTCAAGGGGGGAGGTCAGGAACAAAGCAGCCGGCCGAACGGTGGTCACGCGGCGGCCCTCGTGTTCAGGAAGTGGGAGTACCACGGCAGCGTCTTGCGCAGCCCCTCGTCGAGCGTGAACAGGGGCCGCCAGCCGAGCCGGTCGCGGGCCTTCGCGGCCGAAAGGCTCTGGTGCTTGATCTCGTGACTCGCCTCGTTCCGCACGTCGGGCGTCAGCCGCGACCCCAACAGGTCGAGTAGCTTCTGCACGAGGTCGAGCACGGTGACTTGCGTCTCGTTCGAGAAGTTGAACGCCTCTCCGCGGAGCGCCGGATCGGCGGCCAGCTTCTCCGCGAGCATGAGGTACGCGGCGGCCCCGTCCTCGACGTAGAAGTAGTCGCGGATGTGCGTGCCGTCGGAGCGGATGACCGGGCGCTCGCCGCGGGCGACGGAGCGGATCGTGCCCGGCACGATGCGGTTCCAGTTCAGGTCGCCGGGGCCGTAGAAGTTGCCGCACCGGGTGATCGCGACCGGCAGCCCGTAGGTGACCGCGTAGCTCTGCGCGATCAGGTCCGCGCACGACTTGCTCACGTCGTAGGGGTGCCGGCCCTGGAGCGGGGTGCTCTCGTCGTAGGGCAGTTTCTCCGCTTCGCCGTAGGCCTTGTCGGACGACGCGAGGACGATCTGCTTCACCTTCGGGCTGCGGCGGCACGCTTCGAGGAGCGCCCAGGTGCCCTGAATGTTGCTCTCGAAGGTGGCGACCGGGTTGCGGTTCGCGACCGGGACGAGCGTCTGCGCCGCGAGGTGGATGACGGTGTCGATCTCGTACTCGCCGCACACCCGCTCGATGAGTGTCTGGTCGCACACGTCGCCGCGAACGGTCTTCACCTGCTGGAGCAGCCCGCCGCGGACGAACTCGCTCTCCGGCACCCAGTCGCGGACGAGGCACACCACGTCCGCGCCGGCGCGGAGGAGGCGGCGCACCACCCAGCCCCCGACGAGGCCGGTGCCGCCGGTCACGAGCGTCGGCCGATCCTGCCAGAACCCGTTCACGCCGACCTCCACGGTGCGCCTTGGTATTGACCTCCCCCCTGGAGGGGGAGGTGGCGAGGCTTTGCGAGCCGGTGGGGGGTGAACGTCGGCGGTCGAGGGGTTCGCCACCCCCCACCCGGCGGCGAAGCGCCGCCGACCTCCCCCTCAAGGGGGGAGGTCAGACCCAAAGCAGGGCGGCCCAAAGCGCCGGATGTCATGCGGCCCTCCACGGCGCGCGGCCTTCCTGCCACAACGTTTCCAGTTGCCGCTTGTCGCGGAGCGTGTCCATGCACTGCCAGAACCGGTCGTGCCGGTACGCGGCCAGTTGCCCGTCGGCCACCAGGCGCGGGAGCACGTCGTTCTCGAAGCTCTCGTCGTCGCCGCCGATGTAGTCGAGTACCTTCGGCTCCACCACGAAGAACCCGCCGTTAATCCACCCCTCGCCGGTCTGCGGCTTCTCGGTGAACGCGCGGACGAGGTCGCCGTCGAACTCCAGCCCGCCGAACCGGGCCGGCGGGCGCACCGCGGTGACCGTCGCGAGCTTGCCCGTGTCGCGGTGGAACCGGAGCAGCGCCTGCACGTCCACGTCGCTCACCCCGTCGCCGTAGGTGAGCATGAACGTGCCGTCCCGCACCCACGGGGCGACGCGCTTCACGCGCCCGCCGGTGTTGGTGTTCAGCCCGGTGTCGATCAGGTGAACGGTCCAGTCCACGCCGGCCTGTTCGTGCTGCGTGACTTCGCCGCGGCCGAGGTTGACGGAGAGGCTACCGATGAGTTGCGTGTACTCGACGAAGAACCGCTTCACCACGTCGCTCTTGTACCCCAGGGCGACCACGAATTCGGTCACCCAGTGGGCGGCGTAGTGGCTCATGATGTGCCAGAGGATCGGGCGGCCCCCGATCTCGACCATCGGCTTGGGGCGGGCCTCCGTCTCCTCCGCGAGCCGGGTGCCGAGGCCGCCGGCGAGTATGACCGCGCGCATAAGTAGTCCCGTCGTCCGTGACGGAGTAGCTTTTCGGTCGCGAGAGCCGTCGAACTTTACCCCGTTTGCCGAACCGCC
>JAYUBA010000382.1:0-2086 GCA_043741075.1 Frigoriglobus sp. | reverse complement strand
GCACCACGTCCGCTACCCCGGCACACTTGCGGTCCACGCCCGGATGAGGATGCTCGAACGGAGCCTGCTGCCGTTCAAGGAGTACACGCTCACGAACCTGTTCACCGACCTGATGATTAACGACGCGCTCCGCCCGCAGTTCGAGGAGCAGCTCTGCCGCGTGTACCAGTCGTTCACGGGCGACGGCAACTGGAAGGCCGACCCGCCGTTCGTCTTCTACCTCGCGGTGTACGAGGAGCGGTGGGGCCGCGAACCCGGCTCTCTAATGGGCACCAAGTGCGAAGCCGAGTTCGCGACGGCGTACCCCGGCTACCGGGCGGAGGCGCAGGTGCTCGGCCAGAACCTGTTCGCCCTCGGCCCGAACGTGTACACGCAGTTCCTCTACTTCGTGTCGGTCGTGGCGAAGTACGCGATGCTGAAGGGCGATCAGGAGCCGACCGCGGCCGACCCGTACGCGTGCGGGTGCGGGGAGCCGACGCCGGACGACTGGGCCGACGCGATCACGCCCGACGGCCGCGAGCGCGAGGCCATCCGCCGGGCGCGCAACGAAGGGTGGATCTCGAAGGAACTCGCGGAGCGGATGACCGACGCCGAGGCGAGCGACCGCCGCGTCGCGACGCTGCCCGGCTTCGGCGAAACCGACGCGACCCGCGTACCCGAAGTGATGGCCGCGTACTACCGGCAGCAGGCGGAGCGGTACTTCCTGAAGCCGCCGCCGCAGCGCCGCATGGGCGAAGCGACAACGCCCACCACCATCGAGGAATGGGAACCCGGCGACGCGCCCCGCGACATCGACTGGACCGCGACGCTGCTCCAGCGCGGCGCGCTGCTCGGCGCCGCGCTGCCGCTGAAGCGTCAGAAGGTCGCGGAGGCCGAAGGGTGGGAAGTTCCGCTGTGGCAGCCGCGCGTGGAGATTTACCTCGACGTGAGCGGGTCGATGCCGGACCCGCGCGTGACCCGCAACGCGATGACGCTCGCGGCGCAGGTACTCGTGACCGGCGCGATCCGCGCCGGCGGGTGGGCGCGGGCGACGCTCTATTCCACGGCCCCGGTGCAGTACCGCGAGTGGTGCCGGTCCGAAACCGAACTGTCGAAGTTCCTCATGCACTACATCGGCGGCGGCACCGAGTTCCCGTTCCACCTGTTGCGCGACAGCGTGGCCGAGTGCGGGCACGACCAGCCGATTCGCGTCGTCATCACCGACCACGACTTCGACGCGAACTACAAGTCGCACAAGGAGAACGTGAGTCTCGTGGCGGAGGCGATCGCGCGGTCCCCGCACTTCGTACTGATGCTGCACGCGTCGGACCCGGCGTGGACCGAAGCTTACAAATCGACCGGGGCGCGGGTGATCGCGGTGAAGGAACTGGACGACTACCCGGCGATGGCCGCCGCGCTGTCGAACGCGCTATTCGAGAGGGCCGACCGTGTCGCTCACTGACCGCCTGTTCGGACGTTCGACCGGTGCGAAGCTCGACCTCGCCGCGGTGCAGGCGCGGCTCGCGGAGGCCGTGCGCGCGTCCGCCGCGCCGGACGCCGACCTCACCCGCGCGCGGCTGGCCGACTGCTGCCGCGACGCCGGCCTGCTCCCGCTCTTGCCGGACGAGTTCGACCGCGCGGCCGAAGGGCTGGACGCCGAAGGGCAGCGGCGGCTCGCGGTGCTCGTTTCGCTCCTCGAACTCGACCCGGTACGCACGCACGTCGCGCAGCTCGCGTCGACGTGGCCGGTTCACCAGATCGTGTCCGCCGCGTACACCGGGCCGGCACAGGAAACGAATCTGCTCACAATCGAGGTGCTGGGCCAGAGCGAGCAGCGCGTGGAAGAACTGGCCCGGCGGTTCTTGGCGGCGGTCCGCGCGGGCGTGGCCGGCGAGACCGCGGAGGAGTCCAAGAAGCGGCTGCACAAGCTCGACTACGTCCGCCTGCTGTCGGAAGCCGACAAGGCCCGCACCGCCGCGACTGAGCGCGCCGAACGGCTGCGGTTGCTTCAAGAGCAACAGGAACAGCGCCGCGGCCGGCGCGGGAAGTGGTGACCCATGCGCGAGACGCCGCACGCGGCGGACGACCTGTCCGGCTTCCGCTGGCA
>JAYUBA010000381.1:0-2087 GCA_043741075.1 Frigoriglobus sp. | reverse complement strand
GGGGGGCGGCAGAACTCGCGTCAGTCGGTGATGTTGGTGAGGTAGTCCTCGTACTTCTTGCGGGCCTTGAACTCGTCGGTCATGAGCGCCTTCTGCTTGGCGGTGAGGGCGTCGATCTCCTTCTCCTGGTCGGCGAGCTTCTTCAGGTACGTCGTGTACACCTCGGCCTCCTTGGGCGTCTCGCGCAGGTTCTTGCGGATGCGGTCCTGGTCCAGGTTCAGGCGCTGGAGGTCGGCGACCACCTGGGTCAGCTCGCGCAGCGTCACGTCCCACGCGCCCTTCACCTTCAGAGCCTCTTCCAGCTTCTGCTTCAGGGCCGGGCTGGCCTCGGACAGCGAGATGAAGTAGCGGATTTGGCCCTCGGCACCGTTGGTCAGGCTGACCGTCTGGGTGATGTCGCGTTCTTCCTTGACGGTGAAGGAAGTAGTCTCCCCGGCCTTCACGGGGGTCTGGAACCGGTACACTTCCGGCGTGTCCTCGACCGGCTTCTGGGTACTCACGATCTTGAACTGCTGGGCCGTCCGGTTCGGGTGCTCGATCAGCAGCGTGCGGTCCGTTTGGCTCCGGTTGACCACCTTGTACGTCTTCTCGTCGGTCACCTTCGTCACCGTCGTAACGATGCCGCGAACGGCCTTCACGCTGGTGATCTTCTGGGCACCCACACCGGCCTTGGGATCGACCTCGGTGCCCAGGTCGATGGCGTAGGACAGGAGACGCTCTTCGTTCGGTTGCACGTCGAGGACGCGGGTATCACCGGCGTACACGCTGCCCTCGAACACGGTGATCGGCCCCTGGTTCAGGTGCGCCCCCGACGTGTTCTTGAAGCGGAGGCCCAGCAGCGGGTGCTTGGCCTGCACGTTCTGGTTGTAGATGCTGACGCGGGTGCCCTCGATGTCCTTGCCGACGATGGGCAGCAGCGCGCTCTTCTGCCGGGCCAGCGTGACCGGGTGATCGATCACGTACTGGAAGAAGTCGCCCAGCGCGCCCGCCGTCGCCGCGTTGCCGACGGTGCCCGTCTCGATCCGCTTGGCGAACTCCGCGGCGGATTGCGGGTCGATGCCCCTCGTCTGAGCGAGCTGGAATTTCGCGGCCGGGCCGCCGCCCTTGCCCTCGGCCGCGCGGTTCCGCCGCTCGCCCGGTGCGTCCGCCGCCTTCTCCAGTTCTTGGAGAGCCTCGTCCTGCTTCTTGTCCTTGCCGAAGCCGCCGGAGTACGTCACGGGCCGCAACGACGCGAACAGTTCCGGCTCCACGGTCGGGCGGTTGATGTACAGCGGGTTGTACAGGTCCATCTTGAAGCTTATGGGTCGCCCCGAAACGAGGGCCATCTTGACCCCGCCCCAGTCCTCGTCGGTCGGGTTCTCGACCATCGCCCACCCTTGCAGGTACGGCTTCGCCTTGTCGTCCATCACGAGGCGGTAGCTCGTCTTCCAGATCGGCGCTTCGACCACGTACCCCACCTGCACCTTGCGCTTGCCCTCGCCCGCGAAGTGCAGGGACACGGCCTTCTTCTGCGAGTCGTGCGAGAGTGCCAGCACCTCCAGCGCGCGGCGGAACTCGCTCTCGATCACCGGGTTCGAGAACCGGAGGCTCTGGATATCGGTGAACTTGACGGCGCGCATGCCCTCGGCGCACCACATGTTCAGGACTTCCACATCGACCGCCTGCGTGCCGACGGGCACCTTCTGCTTCTCGATGCCGACGATAGTGCCGGTCAGCTTGCCGGGCTGGTTCGCGGCCGTGGGGCTGACGGCCACTTCGATGCGCTCGCCCCGCATCTGGGACACGATGCCAGAGAAGGTGGGGTTGTTGTTCAGGTTGATGGCGAACGACGCGAGCGTCCGCGCGATCGGCTCGCGCGAGTCGTAGCTCACGGCGCTGATGCGGCCCTTGTTGAAGTCCTCGAGGACCATGCTCTTGAGCAGGTCGTTGATGTCCGATTCGGGGAACGTGAGATCGACGCGGGCGTCGCCCTCGACCTCGCCGGAGCGGGAGAAGTACCCGACGCCGCTGTTGAACAGCACGACACGGGTGAGCGGCAGGCTGACCGCGGGCTTGAGGTCTTGCTTCGCCTCGCCCGCGGCGAACAG
>JAYUBA010000380.1:0-2087 GCA_043741075.1 Frigoriglobus sp. | reverse complement strand
GAGAAGACACGCGGGTGATCGGTCGCCCCTCCGGGGCTGAAAGGCAAGAGGCGTTTTGCATGTGCGGGATCGCGGGGATGTTCGACCTGAGCGGCCAGCGGCCGGCGCCCGTCGGCGTCGTGCCCGCGATGGCACAGGCCATCTACCACCGCGGCCCCGACGAAGACGGCTACCTCGAACGCCCCGGCCTTCACCTTGCCAACCGCCGGCTGTCGATCGTCGGACTCGCGGACGGTCAACAGCCGATCAGCAACGAAGACAAGAGCGTCTGGACCGTCTTCAACGGCGAGTTCTTCGACTACAAGGAGAAGCGCGCCGCGCTCGAATCCAAGGGCCACGTCTTCCGCACGCACACCGACACCGAACTCATTCCGCACATGTGGGAAGACCACGGCGCGGACATGCTCCAGCACCTTAAGGGGCAGTTCGCGATTTGCGTGTGGGACAGCCGCACCAACGAGGTGCTGCTCGCCCGCGACCGCGCCGGCATCTGCCCGCTGTTCTACACCGTCGTCAAGCACGACGGCTCCGACTGGCTCATGTTCGCCTCCGAGATGAAGGCGCTGCTCGCGTCGGGACTGGTGGAGCGCAAGGCCGACCTGCAAGGGCTGAACCACGTCTTCACGTTCATGGCGATGCCCGGCCCGACCACGGTGTTTCAGGGCATTCAATGCATTACACCCGGCCGCTACCTGCATTTCAAGCTCGGTAGCAGCACGCCGGAGCGGGCCACCGCGCAGAAGACCTACTGGCAGATCACGTACCCGGACCGGGGCCACGAGGACTACGGCACCGACGAGAAGAAGATCGTGGACGGGTTCGAGGAGGTGCTGTTCAACGCCGTCCAGCGCCGCGTCTGGGCGGATGTGCCGGTCGTGTCGTACCTCAGCGGCGGCGTCGATTCGAGCCTCGTCGTCGCGATGGCGAACAAGGTGATGGGCCGCCCCATCCCCACGTTCACCATCTCCGTTACCGACAAGAAGTTGAACGAGAAGTCCGAAGCGCTGAGCGTGGCGAAACAACTCGGCTGCGAGCCGGTCGTGGTCGATTGCGGGCACGACGAACTCCGCACCGGGTACCCGGAGCTGATCGCCGCGGCCGAGTTCCCCGTGATTGACACGTCGTGCGTCGGTCTGTTACAACTTGCGCGCGCGGTTCACCAGCACGGCTACAAGGTCGCGCTCACCGGCGAGGGCGCGGACGAGTGGCTCGCCGGGTACTCGTGGTTCAAGATTCGTAAGCTCGTGGGCTGGATGGACCAGATTCCCGGCCTGCCGCTCGGGTTCGCCGTCCGCCAGTTGTTCCAGTTCGCCACCGGCGCGCCGCGGTTCCCGTACTCCGCGTACCGGAAGACGCTGCGGCAGATGGGCGGGTCGAACGGCTGGCTCGACGTGTACGGCATCCTCAGCACGAACAAGCTGCGGTTCTTCACCGGCGCGGCCCGCGACGCGGTCGTCGGCCGGTCGGCGCTGGACGACATTGACATCTCGCCGGACCTGAACCGGTGGCACCCGTTCAACCGGCAGATGTACTTCGGCGGGCGGGTGATGCTCCCCGGCCACCTGCTCGCGAGCAAGGGCGACCGCGTCGCCATGAACTCGTCGGTCGAGACGCGCTACGCCTTCCTCGACGAGGACGTGATCGCGTACATGGCGAAGGTCCACCCGCGGTGGAAGCTCCGCGGCGTGCTGAACGACAAGTACATCGAGCGGAAGGTGGCCGAGCGGTGGCTGCCGAAGGACGTGGCGTGGCGGCGGAAGAAGATGTTCCGCGCGCCGATGGACAGTTGGGCGACCCTGAGCCGCGGCGCGCAGCGGGGCGCGGGCGAGACCTGGATCGACCAGGTGCTGTCGCCGGACTCGGTCCGCAAGGCCGGGTACTTCGACCCGGACGCGGTCGAGAAGGCCCGTCAGCGGCTCGCGAAGCCCGGTCGCGGGCTGTCCCGCACGAGCATCGAGATGGGCCTCACCGGCGTGCTCGCCACGCAGTTGTGGCACCACCTGTACCTCAGCGGCGACTTGTGCGAGTTGCCCGCCCGGATTGGGTAGCGGCGGCAAGATTGGTTTTGACCTCCCCCCTTGAGGGGG
>JAYUBA010000379.1:0-7030 GCA_043741075.1 Frigoriglobus sp. | reverse complement strand
GCCACCTCGCCGGTGCCCTCGCCCGACGCCAGGGCGTCGAGCACCGCCCGGTCCCGCCGCCCGACGCCGGCCCGCCATTCGGGGAAGTCGATGCGGAACGCGGCCTGCTCGGGCACCCGCCCGCGGCTGCACCCGGCCAGCGCCTCCTCCACTCCCTCGGGCAGGCCCTCGCCGCCCAGGTGGGCCACGGCGAACCCGTGCCGCGCCGCTGCCACCTTGGACAGCACATCCCGAGCACTCTCTGCGCCGGCGAGGCGGCGGCCCGACCGGACGGCCTGGGAGCACCGCAGGGCGAGGGTGGTGACGAACAGTTGGGGCTTCTTGCCGCGGCGGGCCAGGCGGACGAAGGTGCGCCAGGCGAGGGCGACCACCTCGGCGGTCAGGTCGGCGCGGGCGTCGGGGCAGCGGACGTGGCGGAGGGCGAGGGCGGCGTGGGCCTCGACCCGGGGCAGGTGGCGGACGAACAGGCGGTGCAGGCGGGCGCGGCGCATGGGTGGCCTCCGTGGGGCAACGGGACCACCTCAGCCGAGACGGTCCGTTGCGAGGTGCAAGGGACCGCCTTCCGGCGGCGGGTTGGGAACGAAAAGACCCCGGCCAACTCCGGAGAGCGACTGGGGCGTCATCGAATGCAACGGGCTACGCGCCCGTCTCTCCACTGTGCCACCAATGGGGCGGGATTTTAGGTCAAGCGGCGACATGATCAGGGCGATGTTGAACTCGGCGTCCCGCTCAAGAACCATAAACCCAGGTCGGCACGGGCAGCGACCTGGTGCGCTACGAGACCTCGAACCCGAAGCGATTCCGTAAGGTGGCGAAGACCTGCGAGCAGTTCGGGGCCCGCAAGCACCGATCCGTATTTTTGGTTCGCGTGTCCGCAACTGACTTAGTACGCTTGCGCTCCCGCTTGTACGATCCGATCGATCCGATCGAAGATCAAGTCCTGTTCATCCCGCTGACGGAGTCGGGGTTGCAGCGGATGGAAGCGATCGGCCGACCGACACTCACGACGCGAACGATGTCGTCATCGTCCTCTAACCCTCCCGGAGACCGCCCGTGCCCACCGACCCGACGCTGAGTTACGACGACCTGAAGGCCGCTGTCGCGGGGAGCGCCGCCGCGTTCCGGCTGACGCTGAAGCTCGAAGCCGTCAGCCCGAAGGTGTTCCCGCCGACCTACGAGGGCGGCAAGTACGCGACCGAGGACCGTAACATCGGCGGGCAGAAGGTGCCGTGCGTACTGCTCGACTCCGTGCCGTCGCAGGCCAACCGCATGGAACTGGCGCTGCAAGACGCCATCGACGGCGGGCAGTTCCGACTGCCGGTCGTGTCGGTCAACTTCGCCGCGGTAGAGAACCCCGGCATCCCGAAGATCACGTCGCTCCAGGCGCCGCACCGCATCGCCGACGCGATCCTCCGCGACAGCACCATCGGCGACGGCGCCCAGCCGACCAAGTTCCGCGAGTCGGAGATCGGCAAGGAACTCGACAAGCTCTCCAACGGGTACGCGACGCCGCTCCTCCAGCACTCCCCGCACTGCCTCGTGTTCGGCATGTGGGACAGCACCGGGCCGCGTGGCGGGCTGGGCGTGAAGTTCGCCCGCGCGCTGGTGTCCGAGATCATCGGTGTGAACGCGGTCGGCGGTCGGAAGACGAGCAGCCGCATCGACCCACTTAACATCCGCGTGAACAGCGGCCTGCTGTACGAGGCGAGGGGCGGCGGGTGGACACTCGACAAGGACGCGGCGGCGAAAGAGAAGAACGCACCGAAGAAGCTCGGCAAAGACGGGAAGCCGTCGGAGGCGAACCACGGGAACGTGACGCCCAGCATCTCCGACGGCGGGTTCACCATCGACTACGCGGAGCAGACGACCGTGCTGTCGCTGCCGGCGCTGCGGCGGCTGCGGTTCCCGGCCAAGTCCGGGGAGAGATCCACGCCCGACGGCGACACCACGGCCCGCACCTACCTCGCGGCGCTCGGCCTGCTCGGCGCGACGCTCGCGCTCGAAGCGGGCTACGACCTGCGGTCGCGGTGCATCCTCCGGGCCACGAACGCGGTGACGTGGCAGTTACTCGGCAAGCCCGGCGACGCCGACAAGCCGTTCGCGCTCGACAAGGCCGCCGCGCTCGAGCTGTACCAAGACGCACTCGCCGCGGTGCAGAAGGCCAAGCTGCCGATTCACCTCGACGAGATCATCCTCACGCCGTCCGCCGACCTCGTCACGCTTGTGAAGAAGAGCATGGAACTCGCCGCGGCCGAAGCCGGAACGGGGGAATAACCATGTTCGCCCTCGGAGTCGAGTTCCTGATGCGGCGGGCGATCATCACCCGCATCGACAACCGCGACGAGCCGGAGTGGCCGCCTCACCCGGACCGCGTGCTCATGGCTCTGGTCGCGGCGTGGGGCGAGGCCGGCGAGGACGCCGACCAGCGCATCGCGCTCGAATGGCTCGAAACGCTCCCGCCGCCGGAGCTCGCGGTGTCGCTGGACGTGTCGAAGCGGACGCCGTTCACCAGCTACGTTCCGGTGAACGACGACAGCAGCCCCAGCGGGTCGAAAGGCCCGTTCGGCGCGATGGGCAGCATCCCCATCGGCCGCAACCGGCAGCCGCGGCAGTTCCCCGCGGTCGCGCCCGCGTCGCCGACGTTCCACCTCCGCTGGGAGGTGGACGTGCCCGCTAACTTGCGACCGGTGCTGGAACGCCTCTGCGCGCTCGTGACGTACCTCGGACACTCGGCGTCACCGGTGCGGGTGTGGGTCGCGGACGAGGCGCCGGACCCAACCCTGGTTCCGGACAACGACCGGGCGACGATGCGCCTGCGCGTCTTCGGGCCGGGCCGGCTGAAGTACCTCGAAGGCCGCTACAACCGCGCGGCCATCGAGAACTATTCCACCCTCGACAACGAGGTGGATCTCCTACGCCAGCAACACCAGGCGGCGAAGGGGACGACGAAGACCGCGCTCAAGAGGCGGCTGGATGAGGCGATAGCGACCCGCGACGCGCAATCGCCGAACGGTCCGCCGCAGACGCTCCGCCCGCAGCCGTCGCTGTGGCACGGGTACGCGCCCCCGCGACCGCCCGCGAGCGCGGACATGATCGACGGGCCGTTCGACGCGGGCCTGTTCGTGTTCCGCGAACTCCCCGGCAACCGGCGGTACGCACTCGAATCGTGTGGCATCGTCGCCGAGGCGATCCGGCTGGAGCTGGTGCGGCGGTGCGGGCCGAACGTACAGGACGCCCCGGAGTGGCTGACCGGGCACGCGCCCGGCGGCGCGCCGAGCAAGCAGCCGCGCCCCGCGTACCTCCCGCTCGGCTTCGTGGGTCACGAACACGCCGACGGCCACCTACTCGGAGTCGCCATCACCATCCCGACGACGTTCGACCTCACGGACGAACTGTTCCGGCTGCTCGGCAGGCACGACGGCATGAACCCGCACGAGATCGAAGCCGGTATGCCGTACCTGTCGGTGGTGGTGCGGAACCCGCACCTCGATAACCGCGAGATCGGCCGCCTCGATCTCGAACTCGACGAGCGCCCGGAGGGCCGGCGGCCGTTCACGCTCAAGACGTTCACCTGGACCACGCCGTCGCGGGTCTGGACGACCGTCACGCCGGTGATGCTGCCGCAGTTCCCGAAGCTGGGGAAGCTGGAACCCGAAGAGGTGGTCGCGCAGGCGTGCGTCGATGCCGGCTACCCGGAGCCGGTCGCGGTGAGGGTGAGCCTCGCGCCGCTGATGTGGGGGGTGCCGCACTCGCGCTCGTTCCACGTCAAGCCGCGTCAGGGTCGGCCGCCGCGCCCGCTGACGCACGCCCAGATCGAGTTCCCGGCGAAGGTCCGCGGCCCGGTGCTGATCGGCGCCGGCCGTTACGCCGGCTACGGCGTCTGCCGCCCGCTACTGGAGGAGCAATCGTGAGTTCGCCCACCCCGACCCAGTTCGAAGCGTTCTACCAGGCCGCGACGCTCGCCATCGGCAACCTGGAACGCGCGCGTGAACCAGATTCCGAGCCGGAGCAGCCGCCCACAGCGAAAAACCCGTTCCCGTGGCAGAAGCGGGTGGCGGCGCGCGTGTGCGCCGGCGACTGGCCGCGCGCGATCGCGCTGCCGACCGCGGCGGGCAAGACCGGGTGCATCGACATCGCGGTGTTCGCGCTGGCGTGCGCGGCGAAGGACGCCCGCCAGCCGCGGCGCATCTTCTTCGTGGTGGACCGCCGCATCGTCGTCGATCAGGCGTTCGACCACGCGAAGAAGCTGGCAAAGGTGCTGCGCGACGCGAAGACCGGCATCCTGAAGGATGTGGCCGACTCGCTCAAGGACATCGGGGAACCGGGATGGCGCGAACGGAGCGAGAAGGAGCAGAAGGAGATTCGCCCGCTGGACGTGTACGCGCTCCGCGGCGGCATGTACCGCGAGAGCGCGTGGGCGCGGTCGCCTCTTCAGCCGACCGTCATCGCCTCGACGGTCGATCAGGTCGGCTCGCGGCTACTGTTCCGCGGGTACGGCGTGTCCCCGTCGATGCTGCCGGTCCACGCGGGTCTGGTCGGCAGCGATTCGCTCATCCTGCTCGACGAGGCCCACTGCGCGAAGCCGTTCGACCAGACGGTGCAGGCGGTCGAGAGCTACCGCTCGTGGGGGCCGAGCGCCGCCCCGTTCCGCTTCGTGTCGATGACCGCGACCCCGCGCGACGGGATGTCCGCCGCGCAGATCGAGCGCGACGACCACGAGGACCGTGCGGACCCGGTCCTCGGCAGGCGCCTCCGCGCGAGCAAGCCGGCGGCGCTCGTGGTCGCGGAGAGGGCGAAGGGGAAGTCGTTCAAGCAGTGGGGCAAGCCCCTTGTCGAGGCGCTGGCGGGTGAGGCGAAGAAGCTGTCGGCGGAGTTCGTGTGCGTCGGGATCATCGTGAACCGAGTCGCGACGGCCCGCGCGCTGGCGAAAGAACTCGGTCCGGACGCGGTGCTGCTCACCGGCCGGATGCGCCCGCTCGACCGCGACCGCATCTTCACGGACAAGTTGCGCCCGCTCCTGTCGAACGCGACCGGCACGCCGCCGAAGTTCGTTGTCGGGACGCAGTGCCTGGAGTGCGGGGCCGACTTCGACTTCCACGCGCTGGTGACCGAGTGCGCCAGCCTCGACGCGCTCCGCCAGCGGTTCGGGCGGCTGAACCGCGTCGCCAACCGGCCCGGCGCGAAGGCGGTGGTCGTGGTCCGCGCGGATCAGACCGAGGACACGACCGAAGACCCTGTCTACGGCGGGAGCCTGGCGAGAACGTGGCAGTGGCTCAGGGGCGATCCGGCATCGCCACGGGCGGAGTTCGACTTCGGCGTGTCGGCGGTGCGCGAGGCGACGGCCGATGTCGATCTCGCGCCGCTGAACGCGCCGTCGCCGGACGCGCCGGTGCTGTTCCCGGCACACCTCGACTGCTGGGTGCAGACGCACCCCGTCCCGACGCCGGACCCGGACCCGGCGCTGTTCCTGCACGGCCCGAACCAGTCCGGCCAGCCCGACGTGCAGGTCGTGTTCCGCGCCGACCTTGGCGAGGAATCGGCCAAGTGGGCGGAGATCGTCGGGCTGTGCCCGCCGTCGTCGTCGGAGGCGGTGGCGGTGCCCATCGGCATCTTCAAGAAGTGGTTGGCCGGTGAACTCGTGAATGACGAAACCGCCGACGTGGAAGGTGGCACGCCGCCCGAACCCGACGACGAGGGCAAGGAATCGCCGCCCCGTCACGCGCTTCGCTGGCGCGGCCCGGAGGAGAGCGACTCCAAAACGAAGCTCGTTTCGGCCACGAGGGACGTGACCCCGAACGACACCTACGTGATCGCGTGTTCGGCGCCGGGCGCGGACGGACTGGGTGACTTCATCGGCACCCCTCCCGCCGACTACTCGGAGGAAGCGTTCCAGCGGTCCCGCGATAAGGCACTCTTGCGGCTGCCGGAGTTCGAAGCGACGGACGACGACGAGGAGTTCGATGCCAAGCTGACGGCCGCCGTGCAGGCCAAGGTCACGACCGCGTTCCCGGGCTGGCCCGCGACCGTGCTGAACAGCCTGACCGACGCGAGGCGCCGCGTCGTGGACCGGTACCCGGAACCGCGCAAGGGGGTCGTCGTCACCGGCGGGAAGCGACTGTACCAGTTCGACCCGACGCACCTGGACGACAGCGAGCCGGGCGAGTCGTTCAAGGGGCGACGCGCGAACAACAAGCCGATCACGCTCGAAGACCACTCCTACGGGGTCGCGGCTTACGCGAAGCGGTTCGCGGCCGGCTGCGACTTGGATGAGGCGCTCTACACGCAGGCCGGGTTGTGGCACGACCTGGGCAAACTCGACCCGCGGTTCCAGGCGATGCTCCGGCAGTCGTCGCCGCGTACTGCGGTGGGCAAGCCGCTGGCGAAGTCGGGCAAGTGGGCGGGCACGAAGAAGGAAGAGGAAGAGGCGCGGGCGGTTCACCAGTACCCTGCCGGTGCGCGGCACGAACTGCTGTCGGCGGCGCTGGTCGCGGCGCAGGTTGCCGAGAAGACTGGCGGGGGTGCGGGGGCCGACGACCTGATCCTCCACCTGATCGCGACGCACCACGGCTCGGCGCGGCCGTTCGCGGACGCGGTGGACGAGACGCCCACCGCCGATGGGGCACGGCCGTTCGCGCCCAATCTGTTCGACGAAGCGTTCCCATCCATCTCCTACCGCCAGCAGATTCGCGCGTGGAACGCGGAACTGCCGGAGCGTTTCTGGCGGGTCGTGCGCAAGTACGGCTGGTGGGGCGCGGCCTACCGCGAGGCGGTGTTCCGGCTCGCGGACCACGCGCAGAGCGCCGCGGAGCAGGAGCGTGACACGACCCCTGGCGTGGTCGCGCCGGGGTGGGTGTCGCTGACGGCGAAGTCGGTCCGCGCGGAGCCGTACGCGCTGGCACTGACCGGCCTGGACGGGGCCAACCCGCTCGCGTTCCTCGCCGCCCTGGGCACGCTCTTCGTCTGCGACCAGTTGTCCCGCGCCGCAGCCCCCCCCGGTTGGCTCACCGGTCGCGTCACCCTGTCATGGGGG
>JAYUBA010000378.1:0-2089 GCA_043741075.1 Frigoriglobus sp. | reverse complement strand
AGGGGGTTGGGGGGTTAGGTTCTTCGCGAGCGCGTGTTCCAGCACTTCCGCACTCGCGGTGTACCGCGGGTTCACTTCGACGGGGTACGGCACGTCGCCGTTCAGGATGAAGTCGATGCCCCAAATGCCACGCGGCCCAGGGAACCCCGCGAACGCGCCGCCGGCGGGCGAGCGAATCGGCCCGATGTTCCCGCAGTACGCGAACGGCGCGGCGTGCAGCCACGGCACGCCGATGAGCTGTTCCGTGACGCCGAATAGCGTGGCGTTCACGTAAAGTGCCGACATCGGAAGGCCGTCGATGAACTCCTGGAAGTAGTGGTCGCTCGAAGCGGGTTCGTTCGGTCGTGCGAAGCGGATGCCGAGTCCGCCGCCGGAGCGCAGCGGTTTGCGGAGCCAGCGCCCTTCGCGCGGGCACGGTTCGCCGGGCGGAACGAGGCGCGGGGTCGCGGAGCCGCGAGCGGCGAGCGCGGGGAAGAGCGCGAAGGGGTCGCGCACGCGCGCCAGCACTTCAGGAGGGTTGCCCCACAACTCGCGCGTTCGCGCGAGTTCGGCGACGACGTGCGGGTGGTTCTCCAATCCGCCGGTGTAGAGGACCGGGCCGGGCGGGAACTGCGCCGCGAGTTCCGGCAGCGCGGCCGGGTAGCGGTCCGGCGGGCAGACGGCGCACGCGGCCACGCGCGTCAGGTCGCGGTCGGCGAACTGATCGACGGCCCACGCCAAGTATCCGGCGCGGGCGAGCGAGTGGACCGCCGCCCGCGCGCTCGCCCCGACCACGCCGCATGGAGCGGCCGTGAAGCCCGGCTTTGCGGGCGACAGGTCGCGAGGCCCGACGGTCGTCACCGCTCCACCGGCGTCGGCAGGCCGAAGAACTTCCGCACCGCCTGGAGTTCGGGGATCATCATCACCCGCATTACGTCCGCGTAGTCGTCGGTCCACGCGTCCACGCCGTCCAGCACCTCCACCGGGCGGAACCCGTAGCCGGTCTCCTTCTGGAGCACGGCCATCAGCGTCTCGTACTCCGAGCCGTACTTCCGGATCCACGCGGCGAACTGCTTCGCCTGCGGGTCGTTGGGGCGCTCGTCCAGCCACTTGAGGAGCGCCTCCTGTTGCTTGAGCGTCGTCTTGTCGAGTACGCCCTTCAACTCCGGGTACTTCCGCTCGAGTATGTAGAACAACTGCCGGCCGTGGTAGTAGTCGCTCATCAGGTCGCCGATCGGGGAGCACAGCCGGTCGCCCAGGTCCTCGCGCTTGCGGGCCAGCACCACCCAACTCGACGCGGTCTTGCCGGGGAGTCGCTCGGCGTTGTCGTTCCACACGCGGGCGACGAGGTTGTGCTTCGCGGCGATGGCCGCGACCACCGGTTCTAACTGCACGAACTTGTTCGAGATGTGCAGGGCCAGGATGCCGTCATCGGTCAGCCGGTCGAGGTACAACTGCACCGCCTCGACGGTGAGCAGGTGGACGGGGATCGAGTCCGAGCTGAACGCGTCGATCAGCAACAGCGCGTACTTGTCGTTCGTCTCCTTCAACTTGAGGCGCGCGTCGCCCATGCGGAAGTCGAGATCGGCCCCGCGGTTCTCGGCGTCGGTCACGTAGCTGAAGTACTTGTCGGTGTCGGCGACCAGCCTCTTCACCGCCGGGTCGATCTCGTAGAAGGTGAGCTTCTGCCCCTTCTGCGCGTAGCACGACACGCTGCCGGTGCCGAGGCCGACCATCGCCACATGGGCGTTCGCGTCGGCCCCGCCCTTGCGTGTGCGCAGTTCGCTGAACATCGCGCCGACCGGCCCCGTGCGGTGATAGTACGTCAGCGGCTCCTGGCGCATGTCGAAGCGGGTGATGGCACCGGTGACGGCGATATTGTCCCACGCGTTGATCGTCAGCAATTGGAGCAGGTCGCGGGGGTGGTTCACCAGGCTCTTCGCCTGGGTCCCGTGCAGGGTCGTGCCGTGAACCAGCCGGAGGTACTCGATCCCCCCGGCCGGTGCCGGCTTCCCCTCCGTCGTCAGGAAGTCCGGCCGGAAGGAGGTCGCGGACTCCTCGATCTTCAGGATGCCGAAGAAGGTGCGCTCGGTGTGTACCGTCCCGGCCG
>JAYUBA010000377.1:0-2091 GCA_043741075.1 Frigoriglobus sp. | reverse complement strand
ACCCTGGGCTACCATCGGTCGCCCCTCCGGGGCTGAAACCCACTTCCCACTCTCCTCTGCCTGTTCCTTGCTTCCCACTCTCCTCTGCCTGTTCCTTGCTGCCCACTGCTCACTGCCCACTGCCCACTGATCCGCCGCGCGGCAGCACGGCCGAGCCGAGGCCGGACATGGTACGGTCGAACCCGGCCGCCGGGGCCGTCCCCGCGAACGCCCGCTCCTCGCGCCACACCGACAGCGCCACCCGCAGCACGATGTCGGCGAAGAACACCGACAGGAACAGCGACCGCCCGACGTACTCGATCCACTTCTTGTGGATGTCCAGGCTCCAGGGCCGCAGGATCGAGGTGGCCTCGTCGAACCCGACGAACGTCTTCCCCGCGAGCGGGAACTTGGCGGTGAACAGGTAGATGGTCAGGAGGAACATGCCGAGCAGGATCAGGCCGAACACCGCGAACGACGTGCGGATGATCGCGGCCTGGCCGGCGGGCGAGGTCACCGGGCGGGTGAACAGGTCGAACTTGGTGAGGTACAGCAGCGGCGCCCCGACCCACAGCAGCACGCCGGCGATCAGGAGCGCGTTGCCGGCGATGTGGTACATCAGCACGAACGTGGCGAGCGTCAGCAGCACGCACATCGGGATGCTGGTCACCAGCCCCCACCCGGGCACCAGCGACTGGGGCAGGAACAGCTTCATCCGCACGCACGCGCGCGACACGGCGGGGAGCAGCGACAGCACCACCGGCGTCAGCAGCAGGTAGAACTGGATGCCGAGCGCCACGCCGATGGCGCCCCTCGCGGCCTCGACCTGCTGCACCGTCGTGGTGCTCGTGGTCTTCAGGTCGATGAGCCAGTCGCCGGGAACAAACGCGGCCCCCAGCGGCACCGCGAGCGACACCAGCCCGCCGGCCAGCACCCACTTCGCCGACACCGCCAGCCGGTCGTAGGCGAGCGCGCCGAACACCGCCGCCACCGGCAGCGCGAACAGGGCGAGCGCCTGGACGTACAGCACGAGCATGCCGAACGCGCTGAACAGCTCCTTCTCGTCCTTGTCCATCGCGATCACGCCGATTACGCCGAACAGGGCCGCGAACGCGCACGGCACGGCGGCGACGAACAGCACCGACCGCCGCCACACCGCGAACGTGCGGGCGGTCACCTCCATCACGCCGGCGCGGGTCAGGGCCGTCTCCTCGTCGGGCACGGGCGCGGCCCCGGCCGGGTCCGGGTTGAGCGCGCGGCGGAGGAACACTGGGATCAGCTTCACCCACTCCGGCGTCCCGGCCGCGGGCGCGCCGGCGGCCGGCTCACGCTCGCGACGCGGTCGCGCCGGGCGGGCGGGTGCGTCGTCGATCGACAGCGGTTCCGGGCCGTCGAGCGCCAGCGGTAGCGGCAGGGTTTCGCCCGGTGCGGGCGCGGGGGACGAGAGGGAGTACGTCGTCGGGGAGGGGGGCGGAACGGTCGGCACCGGCCGCGGCGGGGGCGGTGCCGCGGGGAACAGACCGGCGACGGCGCGGGCCGGCACCCAGTCGGCGGTGCCCTCTTGCCACACCAAGTCGGGGGGCGAAAGCTTGCCGGTGGCGGCGGCGTCCTTCAGTTCGACGAGCGACACCGGGCCGGTCTGCGCCCCGGCGACGACGTAATACCAGACGGATTCCATGTGTACCTGCGGGCGGAGTTCGGGTGACGAGGGCCGGTGTGCCGAATATACCGGCCCGCGCCCCCGCGCGGCAAGCCGCACCCGCCCGCGGTAATGTCACCGCGAGCGCCGCGGCCGGTCCCGCCGCCCGTTCATCGCGCGCTTCTGATGGGGTGAATCGCCCGCGAACCGCCACCGGTCGTTACGTTGCGGGCGTGGCGTTCGGCGACATGAGTTTGCGCAGCGCGGCGTTCGGTGCCGGCGGTTTGTCCAGCACCGCGAGGAACAAATCGCGATCCGCTTCTCTCAACGGCTGAACATGCGGAAGCGGCGGGAGTTGATCTTCATCAGGATTTGGTTGCTCGTCCACTGCCGTCCCCTGGTTCAATTCTTCGCGGTTATGTGTGCGGGAACCTTGCCCCTCACCCGCGGCGAAGCGCCGCGACCTCTCCCCG
>JAYUBA010000376.1:0-7040 GCA_043741075.1 Frigoriglobus sp. | reverse complement strand
AAGACGCACTCCCGGTGCAGCCAGTCCGCCGACCAGTCCGGTGCGACGTAGCCGCCGTGGCCCCAGATCGAGCCGACCTCCATCCCGCCCATCGCCTGCCAGACGTTCTGCCCCTTCCCGATGTTGTCGCTGGGAACGACCGCCGTGCCGTCCGTGGCGACGACCCGGACGGGGATGGGCGGTGCCTTCTGGTAGATGCGCGTGCCGATCCAACCCAGGACCGAGAAGGAGAAGACCAGGACGGCGGCGAAAGCCAGCCACAGGCGCTTCATCTCGGTTCCTCCAGCAATCGTCGGTCGTCATTCCACGTGGCAACCCGTTCCGCGAACGCGTCCCGCGGCTTCCCGTATGTGGCGGACCCGCCGCGTGCGAGTGCCGACAGGAGCACGCCGTTGAGCCGCACGCCGACCTCCGGGACCGACCGATCGCCGCGGGCAGAAGGAAATCACTCGTTCCAGACGAGGATCTCCGACACCCCGCTGCGGGCCTTCCCGGCGTGGGTGAACACGACCCGCACCTTGCCCGCCGTCACCCGGTCGAAGCGGACCTCGTTGAACTGCCCGCCGGCCGGCTTCTCGGGCGACTTCTTCGCCCCCGCCACGGCCCGCCACGCCTTTCCGTCCCAGTGCTCGACCTCGTACCTAGTCGGCGGCTGCACCCCGCCGCGGTCGTCGTAGATCGCCAGCTCGACGCGCGCGAACGCCTTCGCCGCCCCGAAATCGACCTCCAGCCAGTCGGTTTCGTTCGGCGACTCGTAACTGGTCCAGCGGTTGGTCGGGCCGGGGAGGAAGTTGGTCTTGCCGTCGATCGCCAGAGCCGGCTTGCCCCCGAACCGGTCCGCGTACGACGCCGACGCCTTCGGGAACGGCTTGTCGCCCGGGTTGTGGGCGAGGTTCCCCGCCGGGTGCGGGGCCGGCTCGACCGGCAACTTCGCGTCGCCCCACACCTCGAACTCGGTCAGCCCGGCCTTCCCGCCGGCCGCGTGGCGGAACACCGCCCGTACCCTCGTCGCCTCCAGCACCGGGAACCGGACCACGTTCGCCCGCCGGCCCGTCGGCTTCTCCGGCGTGCGGGTCTGGCCCGGGACCGGCCGCCACACCTTCCCGTCCCAGTATTCCAGGTCGAACCCGGCCGGCGGGACGACGCCCGTCTCGTCGTCCAGGAAGTACAGCTTCGCCGTGTTAACGGCCCGCGTCGTGCCGAACTCGACGGCGACGGAATCGGTCGGGTTCGGTGACCCTTCGCACGTCCACCGGTTCGGCGGGTCGCGGTGATACCAGTAGTTGCCGTCGACGAGCTTCGTGGGCGGCGTCTTCGGGTTGGAGAACGACGCGAGCACGCGCGGGTAGTAGGTGCCGTCGTTGTTCACCGCAAAGTTCACCTCCGACGGGGCGGCCTTCACGGCGGGAGCGGGCGGGAGCTTGGCGGTGAGCGTGCCGAGCGTCTCGGCGGCGGCGATCACCTTCCCGTCGCAGAGCAGGTGCAGACCCTTCCCGAACTTGTACCGCGTGCCGTCGCGGTCCCACACGACGCCGACCAGGTGCCCCCGGTACGGCACCGCGTCCAGGGCGAAGTACGCCCAGGTGGCCGGGGCCAGCGGCCTCACCTCCAGGGTGTCGTCGTCCCGCGGCCGGAGGCCGACCAGCCCGGTGATGACGAGGTCGTTGAACGACGAGTGGAAGTAGTGCTCGCTGTGGTTGTACCCGTCGTGCCCCTCGAACGACCCGGTGTCCGGGTGGCACGCCTCGGCCAGGTACGGCTTCCCGCCCTTGCGGTGCGTCGTGGCAAACGTCTGGAGCAGGCCGAGGTAATCGGCCGGCGTCACCACCTTCTGGTCGTACTCCTGGAGCAGGTTGGCCATCGCCTTGAGCGCCTGGCTGGTGGCGTACGGCCACGACTGCCCGCTCCACCAGCAGCACGTCTTCTTCAACAGGAACATCGGGTCGTTCCGCTCGACCGTGGTCGGGCCGAACGGGGCCGCGAACCCGTCCTTGTCGAGCAACTTCTTCCAGGCGACCTCGTACCCCTTGCCGGCGTCGGGCATCGAGAACTGCCACGGCACGTACCCGATCAGCTCGCGGCCGTATTCGCTCCCGGCGTGCCGGCCGGTCTGGTGGGTCAGGGTCAGACCCTTCACCTTGAACCCGTCCGCCTCCTCGTCCCGCTGGGACAGGGGGAAGAAGAACTGCCGCTTCGGGTCCCACAGCTTCTTCTGGAGGTTCTCCTTCAGGCCCGCGGCCTTCGTGCGGTAGGCGTCGGCGGTCGCCTTGTCGCCCGCGAGGTCGGCGACGCGCGCGACGGCAATCGCGTCCGCCCACATGTACGCGTTCATCGTCGGTCGGTAGCCGGGCGCGCCGCGGAGGATGTCCTTGGTCTGCCGGCTGTTGATGTTGAACTCCATCCCGTCGTCGTGCCCGGTCTGCCAGAACAGCCCGACGTCCGGGACGAAGTGCCGCTTCTCCCAGCCCTCGTGGTTCTTCTTCAGGTCGGGGAGTAGCTCCTTCACGAACGCGTCGTCGGGGTGAACCCGGTGAACGGCCCACACGGCGTCCGCGAGCCACGTGCTGTAGTTCCGCGGCTGCGCGCCGGGGGTGCGGAACCAGTACCGGGCGTAGTCGCGGGCGTACCGCGGGTCGCGGAGCCACCGGGCCTCGTACAGTTGGTGCCCGGCCGGGCACGAGATCGCCCCGTAGGTGCCGGACCAGAACGGCCGGTCGATGAACTCGGTGAACGAGTAGCCGCTGTTCGGCGACCCGTAGGTCAGGTGCTTGGTGAGCAACTCCCAGCGGTAGTAGTAGGTGGTCTGGACGTCCGCGTCCGGGCACTCGAAGAACGGGACGTTGGCCTTGTACCAGTCCCCGTCCCGGTTGTCCCAGAACGTCTCGCGGTCCAGCAGCTCCTGCCGCGGGAGGACCGGGGTTTGGGCCGCAACCGGCCCGACGGGGAGCAGCACCGCGAACAGGGCGAGGGCACGGGGGCCGGTCATCGGGCAACTCCTGCGAGTGTGAAGCGATCCTGGGGCCGACCATCCGGGGCGGGCCTCACGCGGCCTTGTAGCGGTACGCCCAGACCGTGGTGCCGTCGATCACGACGACGGCGTTCCGCGCGGGATCGACGTACGCCAGCCGCCTGTTCCCCGTCGGCATCGGGTCGCCCTCCGGGGCGAGCTTCGACCACGCCGCCTTGTCCGGGTCGTACGCCCAGACGGTGTTCGTCTGGAACTGCACCAGAAGCCCGTGCCCACTGACCGGGTCGTGGTACAGCACCGAGCGGGCGTCGTGGCCGTAAGGCGACTTGCCGTCGTCCTTGTCCCCGGTCAGCACCTTCTTCCACTCGTTCTTCTTGGGATCGTAGTGGTGCGTGTCGTGGTGCCGCTGAACGATCACGATCTTCCGCACCGGATCGTAGTACCCGATCTGCTCCGGCTCCGGCGACTCCTTCTCGAACGGCTTCCCGCCGCCGTTGGCCTTCAGGTCTCTCCAGGTGTCCTTGTCGAAGTCGTGCAGCCAGGTGCCGTGCATCTGCCAGTTGTTCGCGTGCCACACGCTCCCGCCCAGTTCGGGAATGTACTCCAGCATCCCGCCGAACACCCCGACCGGGTACGGCTTGGGGGCCTTGAACGGCTTCCACTTCCGCTCGGCGGGGAAGAACGCCCACAGCGGCGGCCCGGCGTACAGGTCGGCCGGGTCGCCGCCGAGATCCTTCACCGCCTTCTTCTGGTCGGTGACCCACGTGTTCATGAACAGCAGCGCTTTGTGCTTCGGGTCGTAGGTCAGCCCCCACCACGTATGCGCGATGACCGCCGGCCCGCCGCGCTTGGTTATCAAGATGCCGTCCTTGAACTCCACGTCCGAGGTGTCCTTGCCCAGGTCGGTGTACCCGCGGGCGTTGTCCGGGGCGTAGAGCATGGCCCAGGTGAGCGACGGCAGGTCGAACTCCCACACGTCGTTGAGCCGGTGCGGGACGCCGTGGTTGGCCCCGCAGAACAGCACCCGCCCGCGGTCCGGTGCCCAGCACATCTTGTTGGTGAAGTCCCGCCCCTTGGGCCCGGTCTTGTGCAGGTCGTACTTGCGCGCGGTGTCGTTGAACTCACCCACCACGTCCGCCTTCCCGAGCAGGACCGCGTGGTTCGGTTTGAGCGCGGCGAGCTTCGCGGCGACGGCCGGCTTGGGATCGAGCTTCGGGTCGATCTTCGGCCCCGGCGGGATGTCGGCCGCGATGCCGGCCGGGAGCAGGTCGAGGCCCGCCGCGAGGGCGAGCGGGCCGCCGGCCAGGAACGTCCGGCGTCCGATGCGGGTGCGACTCATGACGACGCTCGGCGCTGAGGAGGGGTGTGACGGCCGGGGACGATTATACGCGGCGACCTCCGGTTTAAAACCGGCGGGGGGCGTCGCGGGGTCATCGGTATGCCGATCCTATTCCTTGCCCTCGTTCTTCAGCAGCAACTCCGCCGCTTCCTTCACCCACCCGCTGTGCCAGTCGCGCTTGCGCCGCGGCCCGTCGCGGCACGCGTGCGCGACCTTCAATTTGTCCATCAGGTCGTGGGCGGTCTGGTGCTCGCCGCGGAAGCTCCCGTACCCGAGCAGGATGAGCCGCTTGTCCTTCTGGAACTTCGCCGCGTTGCCTTCGAGCCGCCGGGCGACCCGGTAGCCGGCGAAGTCGTCTTCGGTGGCGAAGACATCGCCGCTCCCGTACTTGCCCGGCTTGTCCATCATCAGGGGAGCGTCCCACGCGCCGGCCCGGCCGAACACGTCGGGGTTGCGAAGGAGCAGGCGGTAGGCACCCCAGCCCGACTTGCTGAAGCCGAGGAGCGACCGGCCGCCGGCCTCGGCCTTCACCGGGTAGGTCTTCTCCACGAACGGCACGACGACTTTGAGGAAGTAGGTCTCCCGGCGGACATCCTTCTTCGTGGGGCGGTCGGCGTACCACGGCAGGTGCGAGAACGTCGGGGCCACGAACACCGCCCCGAGCGCGTTGTGGAGGTCGAGCTTCTGGACCTCCTTCGGTCCGTCCCCGTACCGGCTCTCGGTCCCGGCCTCGACCGGTAGCACGTACACCACCGGGTACTGCTTGCCCTTCTCCTCCTTGTCGGGCCGCAGCACCCGGACCTGCGTCGTCTTGGCCTGATACGGCGACCGGACCTCGTGGACGAGGACGCCGGTGTCGTCCTTCTTGGCCTCCGAAACGGTCACGGTCTCGTCGGCCCGCAGGCCGGGGGCGACGAGGACGCCGACCGTCAGGCACACGACCGGTGCTCCGTTCACGTCTTCTCCTCGGGCACGCCCACGAACCCACCTCCCGCACGCACGACGAGCGGCTCGGCCAGATCCACCCAGCCGCCCGCGCCGACCGTCGCCGTGGCGATCGGGCCCAGCCGCTCGCCGGACGCCGGGTCGATCACGAATACGGAAACCCGCGTGCCTGGTTCGACGCCGTCCAGATGGAAGCGGGGAACGACCCGGTCGTCGTCGAACCGGAAGGTGAAGTGCGGGTCGCGGTATAGGGGCAGCATGTCACGTCCGGCGGTCGAGAGGCAGGTGTGCGGACGGGTGCAGGTCGGGCACGTACCCGCCGCGGATGGCACGAACGGTGAGTTCCGGCGTCAGCACGTTGACGCCGATCCCGCCGGGGCGCTCGACGCGATCAACGTACCCGCCCGCGGTCCAGGCCAGGAGCGCGTCGCCCAGAACCAGATACGGAGTGCGGTCCACGCCCGGCAGCAGAAGGAACACGCCGTCCGGCAACTAGTCCAGGTTCGCCGTGTAAGTCCGCTTCGAGCGGTCCGGGGCCACACGCTCGGCGTGGAGCCGGTGGTCGATCTCGACTGCGGAACGGAGCGGCTCGTCACCCTTCGCACCACCGGCCGCGAGTGCCCGGCGGTAGGCGTTGAACCGCTCGCGGCGGCACTCGGCGCACGGGCGGTGCCCCGCGGCCAGTGCGGTGGCCTCGTCGAGGAAGAACAGTTCCGTGTAGCGCCCCGGCGTCATCACCCGGCGCTGCCGCCCCTTGAACGCCAGCACGCAGACGATCCAGCGCTCCAGTTGCCACGGGCGGCGGATCTGCCCCTTGGCGTCGTGCAGGCACCCGCGGTTGCCCATGAAGGTGCCCCGCTCGGGGGCTGCGACGATCTCGCCCGGCGGGGTCACCCGGTTCTGTCGCGGCACCGATGTGCTCCTGTCATTCATTGGCGCAAACCGATCAGCGTCCCCACGTAGCAATCGGCTTTGAAAACGCGCCGGACGGGCGTGGAATACTCGTCGAACTGCTCAGAATCGTCGTGGCTCGCGCTTTGGTCAGCGCCCATAAGAGTTCTTTTAGTCTGTATAACCAATAGGTCAGTAGACGACCCCAGCGCTTCGCTTGGGGTCTCGAAGCAACCGCGCAGGGTCGACGGTGTGCAGCGCACGACCGCCAATAACCACTTTTAGGCGCTCCCGGACGACATCCCCGGCCGCACTTCACGACAGTCACCGTTGTTCGCGATGTCCTGCGCCGGACGCTACGACCTTGGTTCATTCATGCGACGCGGCCATCAGGCGGCTGCGACGTGACAAGATGGGGCACTTCGGGCGAAGATCTCAAATCCACTATTTGACTCCTGCCCTCGTCCGACGCCCTTGACCCGCCTCTCGGCTCTCGACGCACAGGGGCCGGCGGCACGAGATCGTGTGCGCGCCGGGTGCCCCGCCGCCCGCTGCGGTGCGCCCCGTTCGCTCCAATCGTACCGCCACCTGTTACCCCGACGCCGTGTGGAAGCCGGACGTACAGAGAGGGGTTTTTTAAGCCGCCGAATCTCAGCCCGGCCAGGGATGGGCAACGCCGTCACCGCGACCCGCCTGAAGCCGGTTGACCCATAGCGCATGAGCGAGCCGGCCGCGTTGTCGGAGAGGATAGGGCACCGTGTGCGGCTCTCCGCCCCCGCATACTCACCGGCGGTCACAGGCCGGAGGCGCTCCGCCCGCCGACCCAGACGGCCTTGATCCGCCGCGTGTTCTTGATGTCCTCCAGCGGGTTGGCCGACAGCAGCACGAGGTCGGCGA
>JAYUBA010000375.1:0-2094 GCA_043741075.1 Frigoriglobus sp. | reverse complement strand
CGGGTCGTCCTCGACCAGTCCCACGAAGCCCGGCAGTTTGGCGTACAGGGCGGTCTCCTCGAACGCCAGGACCACGCCGGGCTGCTCGACGACCCGCTTCACCGACCGCCGCTCCGGCTTGACCACGGTGATCGGCGGGGCGGCCGGGGCCGCGTGCCCGCCCGCCGGCGCGGCGGGCTTGCGGTTGCACCCGACCGCCGGAAGCAGACCCAGCACGGCGACCAGGACGAGTAAAGTGTCACGACGCATGAGGAACCTCCCGCGCGTTGGCTTCGGCGCTCGGAACGTGGTGTGGACTGGCCGGGTCGAACGGGTCGAGCGAGGCCGACACGGTGCCGGCGCGGCCCATCACGAGGGCGAACACGGCCGGCAGGACGAACAGCGCGGTCAGCGTCCCGGCGGCCAGCCCGCCGATCACCGCTCGGCCGAGCGGGGCCGTCTGGTCCCCGCCCTCGCCCAGACCCAGGGCCATTGGGACCATCCCCGCGATCATCGCGCAACTGGTCATCAGGATCGGCCGGACGCGGGTCCGCGCCCCCTCGGTCCCCGCGTCGCGGGCGCTCATCCCGCCGACCCGCGCCCGCTCGGCGAAGGTGACGAGCAGGATCGCGTTGGCCGTCGCCACCCCGACCGCCGTGATCGCGCCCATGAAGGACTGGAGGTTGAGCGTCGTACCGGTGGCGAGCAGCATCACCGCGACGCCCGCCAGCACCGCCGGGAGCGGGGCGACCGAAACCAGCGCCAGCCGCGCCGACTGGAAGTACGCCAGGAGCAAGAGGCCGATCACCACGACTGCCACGAGGAGGCCGAAGCCCAAGCCCCGGAACAGTTCGTTGAGCGGGGCCACCTGACCGCGCACGTCCACCTTCACGCCTGGGGGCGGCGGCCCGGCCGCCTCGACCGCCCGACTCACCTGCCGGGCCACGTCGCCCAGGTCGTTGCCCTGGATGTTGCCCGTCATGCTCACGACGCGGCGCATGTTGTAGCGGTCGATCTGGCCGGGCATGGTGCCCTCCTTGATCCGCCCCACGTCCCGCAGCAGCACCCTCTCGCCGTCCTTCGTAATGACGGGGGCCAGTTCCAAGTCCTTCATGGAACTGACAAGGGTGAACGGCACCTCCACCTGGACCTGGTAGCCGATCCCGCTGGCCGGGTCGCGCCAGTAGTTGGGCATCGTGAAGCGGCTGGACGACGTGTAGGGCGTGATGGCCCGCGCCGCGTCGGAGGCGGTGGCCCCCGTCGTGCTGATCTTCTCGCGGTCCACCGCGACCTCGACGGTCGGGTAGTCGAGCGCCTGCCCGTAGCGGAGGTCCACGACCGAAGGAACCTTCGCCAGTTCCTTGTAGAGCTTCTCGGCGTGGGCCTTGTTGTCGGGCATCTTCGGCCCGCTCACGGCCACCTCGATGGGCGAGGGCGAGCCGAAGCTCATCACCTCGTTCACGATGTCCGCCGGCTCGAACGAGAGGCGGAGGTCGGCGACCCGGAGGTCGGCGACATCGGCCGGCACGCCCTCCTTTTTCCACTTCTCGGCGGTCCAGGCCCGCAGGTGCGCGGGCAGTTTCTCCCGCAGCCGGGCCTTCAAGTCCTCGACGCCGACCGTGCCCGGTTTCAGGGCGACCCGGACGACGGACTCCTCCGGGCCGCCCATCCACAGGTACACGCTGTTGATGGGGTAACTCGACGGGACCGCGCCGACGTAGCCCAAGCTGATGTTCACCTCCCCGCCCGCGTCGCGGACCTCCCGGTCGATGAACCGAAGGGCCTCTTGCGTGATCGCCTCCGTCTGCTCGATCCGGGTGCCGGTCGGGGCCTTCAAGCGGAACTGGAACTGCCCCGCGTCCACCTGCGGGAAGATTTCCGTGCCCAGTTGCCGGGAGGCCAGGACCAGCACCCCGCCCGCAACGACGAGGTAGAGGGGCACGAGCAACCAGCGGGCGGCGACCGTGGTGCCGATGCTCCGGCCGAACGCCCCGGCCGCGAACCCGTGGCCCGGCGCGCGTCCGACCTCTTTGTTCTTGAGCAGCCAGGCGCAGAGGACCGGGAGGAAGGTGCTGGAGAGCATGTAGCTGGCGACCATCGAGAAGCCGACCGCCA
>JAYUBA010000374.1:0-7062 GCA_043741075.1 Frigoriglobus sp. | reverse complement strand
GGCGGCGACTCGACCGGAACGCGCGAAACTACCTCGGGTGGTGCCAACTGGCCGCCTGTGTGATCTTCATACGTTCAGGTTTTGTCCGGTAGTCCTTAGGAAATGGACGATGGCCGTCATGGCCACCGCCTGCTCGATCGGGAAGAACAGGGCGAATGCAGGAAGCAGGAGCGTGCCGAGGCCGAAGCCCGAGAAGAACGTGAGACCGGACGCCAAGAGAGCCACCGCACAAATGACGAGGTAACTCATGCGGCGTTAATCGACCTCCACGACCGTGCCATCCGGCTTGACTTGGATGTCCCGGACCTTGCCGTTCTTGGCCTTGCCGCGAACCTCGTAGTTGCCGTTCGGTGTCTTCCACGCCTGATCGAACTTCACGTCCGGCAACTTCTCCTTCGCCGCCTTCATCACGGGTTCGGGCACTTTGTCGAGTTCCACGTTCTCGCCCTTCGGCGTCTTCTCGCCGCAGCCGAAGACGAAAAGTAGGGCCAGCATCATTACGACGGACCGCATCAGTAGTCTCCTCCGACCGCCTCGCCGCCCGAGCGGGTGGTCAGTGCTTTGTAGGCGGTGTAGTTCATCGACGTTTGCAGGAAGGCAACGTGCCCGTCGGCGAACAGGAAGTTCGCCCCGCCGGTGTGCTGGCTGGAGAACTGGTTGACGTAGCTGTTCGGTGCCCCCGGCCCGTTCCCGTCGCCGGTGTGTCCGAGCACCATGCCCGATCCGTTGTTCAGGATCGGCGGGGCGGTGGACGGCGGTTGTGGGAACAACGTCGCCCCTGTGACGGACCCGACCCACGTCGTCTGACCGAGACGGAACGACCGCTCGCCCACGAGAATTGTGCTGCTGGTCCCGTCCGTGATGTCTCCGATCCGCGTCTTACTGTTCCGGTAGAACACACCGTCCCCGTCCACCCCCGGCTCGGTCGTTCCGAAGACGCCGACGTAGTTGGCGGAGGCCACGTCGCAGACGGTGGCGACCGGGTTGCCCGTCAAATCGTATTTCTTGGCCGTCCACGTCAGCCCAGGGCTATCCGACGGACAGGTGAATGACTTGATGAACTGGACCCGCGCGTTCGCGTTGGCCGGGGCTTCAATGGGCAAGTCGAACCGGATGGCATTGTAAATCGCTTGCTGCTCCATTTGGGGCAGGATGAACGCGGCCCACCCCCAACCCGGCCCGGTGTCGTTACCGGCCGCATCTAAGGCCGAAACGTAACCGGCCGGAAAGGACTTGGCCGTGTCGTGATGGTTTTGCAACGCCAAGCCGAGCTGCTTGAGGTTGTTGACGCACTGGACCCGCGCCGCCGCCGCCCGGACCTTCTGGACGGCGGGCAGGAGCAGGCCGATCAGGACGGCGATGATGGCGATGACCACTAGCAACTCGATCAGCGTGAACCCGCGTCGTGTCTTCATGTGAAGCCTCCTCCGCCCTTCGGTTCTTGCCGCCGAACTTGCGTTTCGCTCGACCGGCATTGCGCGTTCCGCGTGTCGGCCGGTCGGCCCGAACGCGCAGACTTGATCCGCCGGTCAATTGAAGGTGCAAATCGTAGCCGACCCGATTCCCGGGCGCAAGTGCCGGCCCGCGAACGGCCCCTCTCGCGACCGGCCGCCGGTGCGGTCGCCCTTCACGCGTTCACGGCGTCAGTTCGCCCTCCAGGGTGAAGTCGAACACGTTGTCCGCTCCGGCAACGACATCCGCCTTCAGCCCGGACGAGTCCGGCGAGGAGTACTTCTTCGGGATCAGCGGCTTGCCCGGCATCCGCATGGTTTCCGCCGCCGCTTCCGCCCTCGCCAGGTGCTCCGGCAGCGGCGGCGACGCCCCAGTCAGCGAGATCGCCACGCGACACGGGCCGACCGGCGCGCCGTCCGAGACGCCGTAGGTGGACAGCGCGTACGCGCCGGTGTCGTCGGTCGTCGCCAGCGCGGGGACCGTGCCCGCCTTCTCGGGGATGAACGAGATGGACGCCTTCGCGACCGGCTTCCCGCGATACGCGATCGTGCCCCGCACTTTAGCGACCGTCACACCTTTGGACGAGCCGCAACCGAGCGGCAGCCCGGCCGCCAGGGCGATTCCGGTGGCGAGCGCCGCGCGGCGGGTGGGTCGGAGACTCATGAACGGGTTCCTCGGTGAGAGCTCAATAGTCCCCGACGACCTCGCCCCCGGCGCGGCTGCCCAGGGCGTTGTAGGTGAACTGGTTGATGGAGTCCGGGATGAAGCGCACGGAGCCGTCGGTGAGGGTCACCTGGATCCCGCCGAGGTGCCGGCTGGCGAACCCGCGGCCCATCCAACTCTGCGTGGCCCCGCCGCAGGCATCGACCGACATGCCGGCCGTCGGTTGGCACACGCGGAGCTTCCAGTTGGGCGGGAGGCTCGTGCCGTGGACCGAACCGGTACTCGTCATCCAGATGGAACTGTTGGACGAGGTGGACCAGTCGGTGTGCCCGAACGCGATGGTGTTGCTCAACCCGTCGGTGACGGCGGAGAAGTTGATCGGGCCGCTGGCGCCGATGTAGTCGAACAGCCCGCGGTGGTTCGGGCCGCCGCCGTAGCCCTGGCCCGGTTGCGGGCACGGCGCGGTCGGGGTCACGGTGTTGTTGCTCCCGCACCCGCCGCACCCGTAGGCGGTCCTGGCCCCGTTGCCGCCGTAGGGGTCGATCGCCGGCGAGGGGAGGTTGTTGAAGCCGTCGCCGTAGCTCCCGACGTAGTTCGAGTGCCAGCCCCGGAACCGCCCGCTGGCCCCGTCGCCGGCGCCCGCGGTGCCCAGTTGCGGGCACCCGGCGACCGGCATCGTGCGGTTGTCGCTCATCGAACCGGACTGCGGGTCGCTGGGGCACAGCAGCACCGCGATCTTGGCCTGTCGCACGAGCGCCATCGCCTCGCAGGTGACGTTCACGTCGAACCGGATCTGCCGGTACAGGTTGTCCTGCTCGATGTACGGCAGCAGGCGCGGCAGGTGCCCCCAGCCCAGGGTGAAGCCGTCGATCTTCGGCAGCACGTTGTTGGTGTCGTGGTAGCCGTGCAGCGCGAGGCCGAGTTGCTTCATGTTGTTGGCGCACTTCATGCGCGCCGCGGCCTCGCGGACCTTCTGAACGGCGGGAAGTAACAGGCCGATCAGGATCGCGATGATGGCGATGACGACGAGCAGTTCGATGAGCGTGAAGCCCCTGCGGCGCATGTTCGATCCTCGTAAGGGGAAGCGCAGCCGACCGCGCACCGCCTCGGCGGAGCGCGGATCAGGAGCGCGGTCTCATCGGCGCACCCTAACGCACGTTACCGCATCGGCACCCCGACCGCAACACCCGTGTGCGGGTTTATATCCGCTCGTTGCGGCGGCAGACATTTCCCCTCTGCTCCTACACTTTGAACACGTCCTTCACGTTGTCGCGGAGCAGGCGCGTGCCCAGCGCGACCGCGTCCGTTTCGCTCAGCACCCCCGGACGCACGAACTCGTCCGCCAGCACGCCCGCCAGGATGCGGCGGTACATGCCGTACTTCGGCTTCACGAACTCCAACTTGTACGCGTCCGAGTAGTACCCGATCAGCTTCGTCTTCGGCACCGCCGTCAGCCGCTCCACCAAATCCTTCTTGATGTACGGCGGGGTGTTCGAGTACCACCAGTGCCCGTTCGGCAGCACGTTCGGGAAGATCCACGAGTACGCCACCAGCTCCTGGTTCTGCGCGCTCGTCAGCACCGACACCGGGAACGTCACGTCCGGGAACGCGTTGAACAACTCCTTATACTGCGACAGGCTCGTGCGCTGGTCGAACAGGTCTTGCCCCTGGTACACGCCCTTCTCGTACACGCGGCGGTTCACGCCGATCATCAGGTCGAACGGCAGCTTGAAGTCGCGGCAGTACTCGGCGATCATCCAGAAGACGCCGGGCGCGAGGTCCTGGAAGCCGTGGAACTGCATCTGCTCGTAGACGTGCTCGTCGTCGAACTTCGCCGGGTGGAAGTTGGGCGGCAGCGAGATCGCGCACGCCTTCGCGCCGTTGCGCGCGAAGTGCATGAAGATCGTCGCCAGCGCCATCCGCAGCGTCGCCGCGTCGTGGACGCGAATCCCGGTGGCCGCTTCGATCCGCCGCCGCGTGTCCGGTTTGTCCAGTTGGAAGACCAGCGCGTCCGCCCGCAAACACGGGACGTACTTGCTCGTATCGAAGTTCTGTAGCGGGTCGTCGAACTCGTTCGTCAAGAAGATCTTCTCCAGCCGCGACTTCGCGAAGACCTGCGCCTCCCAGTCGGGTTGGGCGAAGGTCTTCTGCGCCGCGTCGAATAGCGTGTCCGCGTCGGCCGCGGTGAGCTTCTGCTCTTCTCCGAAGCCGAGGAAGGTGCGGGCGATGTCCAGGAACCACCCGTACTGCGCGGTGTTGTCGTACCGGTCCATGAACCGGACGATCTCGCGCACCCGCTCCCGCGGGTCGGCGTCCTTCGCGAGCAGCGTTTGGCTCATCCCGGCGGAGTGCGCGAGTTCGGTGTAGTAGTGGTAGCCGAGGATGTCGTCGAGCGACTTCGCCACCGGGGCGAGCGGGTCGATGTGCGAGTGCGGGTCGATGAGCGGAACCTTCGACAGCGCGGATTCCAGGTTCTGCACCAGTTGGTCGGCCGGCATGACGCCCTCTCGTGCTGCGAGGTGGTAGAAGTGGGGTCAATCTTGTCAGTTTTACCAGGGTTACGTCTTACAACGCCCGGTAGCAATTACAAAGGCGACGGGTGTTCGGCAGTATGGCACGCGAACCGGCGACGTGCGCTTCGCCGCGTGGATTTTCTCAGCCGCTTGCGGGCACGCGAGTTGCGCCGCCGCGCCGCCGCGACCGGCCGCGCGACCGCGGGGATTGGCACGACCGCTGCTTTAGCTTATCCCGTCCGCGACAAGCACCCCCCAGTGACTCGCGGATCGGTGCCGGGCCGCTCAGGCGAACCTTCCCCCAAGGCTTCGCCACCCCCAGACGCGGGCCGGCACCGAGCGAACGCAGAGGCCACAAGACCTTCCCCCAAGGTCCGGCCGCGGGAGAGACTTCCCCCCTCTCCCGAACCTTTCAGACACCACGTCCGTTCCCCCGTCTACGGCACACTCCCCACTCCGCCGCCCTCCCCCAGGGCGGCGGTTGTCTTTTGGGGAAATGATAAATGCTAAATGATGAAGGATGAATGCAAGAGAAGCCGGCGAATCTCTGCTGTCTTCAATTCATCATTCATCATTCATCATTCATCATTCCGACGACAGGTCCATTCGCCACCACGCGACCAGCGTAAACACCGCGCCGAAGGCGAGCAACACGCCGCACGAAACGAACACCGCGTGTACGTCGGGGTTGGGCGAAGCGAGGAGCTGCGCGTACGCGTCGAGCGCCCACGCGTGCGGGGTGACGAGGCTGACCGTCTTCATCTGCTCCGGCATCAGTTCGCGCGGCATGAGCGAACCGCTGATCCCGCCCAGCACCAGCACCAGCAACGTGCCATACACCGCGACCTGCGTTTCGGTGCGGGCCACGCTCGCCACCAGCACCGACAAGCCCACTGCGGCGAACGACGTGCAGGCCACCAGCGGAATCAGCAACTCCGGTCGCGGTCCCCACGACATGTTCAGCAGAAGCCGCCCGGCGGCCAGTAGGAAGAAGCCCTGAAGCAGCGACACCGCGAGGCACGGAAGTAACTTGCCCAGCAAGATTTGCCTACGGGTGAGCGGGGCCGCGCGGAGCCGCACGAGCGTGCCGTGCTTCCGCTCCGCGACGAACAGCCAGCCCACGGTCAGCACCAGGAAGAACGCGAACATCACCGTGTTCGCGGGCACCAGAATTTGTGCGCGGAGGTCGGCCGCGGTGGTGAGCGTGGTGCGGTTGGCAGCCGTCGATTGCCGGGCGTCGCTCTTCACGAGGTCGGCCCACTTCACCGCTTCGAAGTTGTAGTTGGAAAACAGGTCGCCGACGCCGCGCTTCACCGTCGGCCCGACCTGCTTGCGCACGGCCGGCGTCAGCACCTCGCCGAACGCGACCTCCTTGCCCATCGCTTCGAGCAACTTCGGGTTCTGGAACGCCTTGTGAACCGCCCGCTGGAACTCTTCCTTCCGACCGGCGATGACGAGCGCGTCCTGCCCGGCCTTAAGGAAGTTGCTCCCCTTCGCGTCGCGGAACTCTTTGAGAACCAGCCCCTGAAACTCCGGGTGGTTGGTCAGCGCGACGAGGAGTTTCTGCACCACCGGGTCGAGGTCTTGAAGCACCTCCGGCGGGATCGGCTTCACCCCGTTGAGGCGATCCGCCACCATTTCCATGAACAGGGCGTCGCCGACGCGCTGGAACGCCTTGCCGATCATCCACGGGATCACCACACGGAGAAGCGTGACCTGCGTGACCTGTTCGATGACGGACGCGGACACCGGTTGCGTGCGGTCGGTCAGCATCTTCAGGTCGAGGCGGTCGAACTCGATGCCGTCGCGGCCGAGCGGGTTGACCGAATCCGGTTGCGTGAGGAAAGAACAGTGGTGCATCCGCTGGCTGAACTGCTCGTCGAACACGATCACCGCCGGCCGCCGGCCCTTCGCGATCAGCCGGTCGGCTTCCGCGCGGTCGGTGATGATCTCCAGCCGGATGTCCTGCGTCGCGCTGAGGTCGTCGATCACGACTTCCGACCACGGCTTTTCGGGGAACGCGACCTTCGTCGGCAGTCCCTTGTCGAGGTTCACGATGGAGATGCGCAACCGCTCGTCCGGCTTCTCCCCGAACCCTTCGCCCAGCGCGAAGTACAGCACGACGATGAGGAGCAGCGGGGTGACGAGTAGGATGACCGCGCTCCGCGGGTCGCGGAGCAGCAGCCGGAGGTCTTTCGCGGCGAGGGTGAGGATCGGCATGTGCTAATCTCGCAGCGCGCGGCCGGTCAGGTGAAGGAACACGCGCTCCAGCGTCGGCTCGGTAGTGGTCGCGGAGACGAGGTCCGCGCCCGCGGCGGCACACGCGGACGCCACCTTCGCCAGCACCGGCCCGGTGTCGTCCACGATTAGCTCGAAAACCGACCCACCCCAACCCCTCCCCCAAGGGGAGAGGGGCTAAGAGCGGGCGGCAGTT
>JAYUBA010000373.1:0-2102 GCA_043741075.1 Frigoriglobus sp. | reverse complement strand
CGGGGGTGGGTTGTCTTACTCGCGCTTGAACTTGTCCGCGGCGCCGGCCGCCTTGTAGATGGCTGCGGTGCGGTCGAACGCCTTATCCTTCGCGTTCTTGCCGACGAGCGTGAGCGGGATGTCCGGGGCGAGCAGGCCGAGCGCGTCGGGGATGTCGAGGACGCGCATCACGTTCAGGAAGTGCGGCCCGTCGCGGTGCGAGGTCGGCGGATCGACGATCACCACTTCCGCCATAGCTCCGGGCACGAATAGCGCCGCGTACGCGGCAAGGACTCTCGCCTGACCGATGCCCCCGGCTCGGAAGGGTGCCTTCACACTCGGTCTCCGTGCGTTCGCGAACACCCCGGCGATGTCTCGCACCCGACCGGTGTCAACGGTCTGCCCCAGTAGGGAAAGTGATCGCTCAACGGTGTTGGGCGGATTTTTCCGCGTCCATTGGGCATGGAAGCCGCCACGCGGGGAGATGACGTAGGTGAACACATCCTTGGAGGGAGGAAGAGCTTTCAAGAACTCTGCCGCCTTTTCGAGTGATTCATCGGGATTGAGGATCATGAGCGTCGCGAGGACATCCCCGCCGACGTTCATGTTCTCAACCACATTGAACTCGATCCCCTTCTCGGACGACGCGGCGAACCGCCTTCCCTCGATCTCGTGACCTCTCTCAACCGCTGGCACCTTCTCCGGCAGCGCGCGGAACACCTTCTCGCGGAGTTGCTTCACCAGCCCGGCCTTCCACGCCTTGAAGTCCTTCGGCTCCGGTACGGTCACCTTCGCCACCGGCACGAACGTCTCGTCGGCGGTCGCGTTGATCGCGTCCTTCGGGATGTCCGTGTCGTCGGGGAACGCGCGCAGTTCCTTGCCCTCGATCAGCGGGAAGTCCGCGTCCTTCACCGGGGTTTTGTCGCCCTTCAGGTGCTTGTGGAAGAACCCGAAGATGGCGACGCGCAGGTCCGGCCGGTAGGCGTGCCCGCCCTTCGAGACGTGTTCGTCCACGCTCTCCTTCGCGCCGTACAGGTCGTAGCACGTCCGCAACCGGGCGATGATCCGCTTGTTGCCCGACATCGGGAAGATGCCGTCGGTGTCGCTGTTGGCGAACAGCAACGGCTTCGGCGCGAAGAGCGCGAGCGCGGTCGTCCACTCCCACTGATAGAGGTTGTGGAAGAACATGCAGTCGCAGTGGCCGTTGATGACCTGATCCGTGACGTAGCACTCCAGATCGCTGACACCGGACACCGGCACCGCGACCTTCACCCGGTCGTCCGCGGCCATGATCCAGTTGGTTGTTGCCCCGCCGCCGCTGATGCCGGTGACGCCGATCTTCTCCGCGTCCACATAAGGGAGCGAGCAGAGGTAGTCGATACCGCGGACGCCGTTCCAGCACTCGACGCCGGCCGGCGTGTACCCGCGCGAATGCCACCAGAAGCGGTTCAGGTTGTAGGTGCCGTGGTGCTTGCCCGCCAACTCGCCGAGTTGGAGCGTATCGACGACGAGGCAGACGTAGCCGTTGGCCGCGAACCACATTCCGTGATCTTGAAACGCGGTCTTGTTGCCGTCGCGGCCCTTGCCCGAGTGGCCGCACACGTAGAGGATCGCGGGCAGCTTCGCGTCCGCCGCCACAACCTTCGGGCGGTACAGGTTCGCGGTGACGTACAGCCCCGGTTTGCTCTGGTAGTGCAGGTTCTCGACGGTGACGTTGCCGCGTTCGAGCGTGCCGGTGACGGTCGCCTTCAGCGGTGTCTTCTCCGGCAGCGGGTCGAGGCCGAGCATGTCGAGGAACTCGCGCTTCAGCCGCGGCTTCGCCTTCTCCCAGTCGGCTTTTGTGGTCGCGCCGTCCATGAACTTCGCGGAGAGGCGCTTCGTCTCCGCGGCGAGGTACGTGCGAATCATCTCATCGGCCGAAAGCGGTTCGGCGGCGCGTGCTCTGAGCGGGGGGCGTAAGCCCCCTGTGATCTGCCCTGCTACGGCGGCGAGGGCGGACGCGCGGAGGAGTTCGCGGCGGTTCATGGGGGTGACCTGGGGAAGGGGAGGGCGAACCCGGAGCGTGAGCGACGGGGGGGATTTGCGTCGCCACCCCGTCGCTCACGCTCCGGGTTCGCCTGGCG
>JAYUBA010000372.1:0-7078 GCA_043741075.1 Frigoriglobus sp. | reverse complement strand
GTGGTACTGCTCGAACAGCCGGTCGTTGACGATCTGCCGCCGCTTGCCGAGCGAGTGGGCGCGGGCGTTCACGAGCGGCTTGTACTCCAGGTGTTCGTAGGTGTGCCGCGCGACCGGATCGACCACCAGGAGCGGCGAGTCGATCGGCCCGCCGGTCTCGTTCACGAAGCCGTCTTGGTGCATCAGGAACTGCCGCGCGACGGCGGCGTCCGCGTGGAACACGGCGTAGGCGTACAGCGTGTTGTGGTACAGATGGCGGTCCTGGAGGAGCTTAATAACCGCCGAGAAGAAGTCGCGGTCGCGCATTCGGAACGCGATCTTGTCCAGGTTCAGCGCCCGCACGTTTTCGCGCATCATGAACGCGATCACTTCCTCGCTCGTACCGTTCTGCGACACGTAGTCCCACGCCGTCGTGTCGAGCTTCGTGGCCTTCGCCACCACGTTGAACGTGAACGGCTGCGCGGCGGTGACGTGCAGCTCGTTCTTCGCCACGTGAACCGGGAAGTGCGAGAACGTGCCCGGCGCCGGGAGGGGGGCTGCGGGGGGAACCTGCGGGCGGTTCCCCCCCGACGGAAAGGGGAAGTAGAACAGGTAGTCGATGGTCTGCGTGTGGTACGGCTCCAGGTTCAGTTGCGCCGCCCTCGTGTGCCGCCCGCCGGCGACCGGCAGCGCCCCCACCGGCAGTTGCAACAGCACGCTCAGTTTCTGATGCGACGACGTGGGGTTGGTCACCACCACCTGACACCCGTAGACGGTCTGGACGACGAACTCGTCGGTCACGAACTTGTCGTACTTCTCGCCGCCTTCCTCGCGGAAGCGGTCGCCGTGGCGGTAGAAGTTCTGGCTGACGAGGATCGGCAGTTGCCCGCCCTTCCCCTCGGCCGGGCGCACCTCCTCGTGGAACGCGATCAGCCGCGAGCCGGGCGTGAGCGACATCTTGCCGGCCGCGAACGTCACCTCGTGCTTGGCCGGCGCGAACGGCAGGTCGAGCGTCGCCAGCGCGAACATCATCTCGGTGAAGGTGCTCGACGCCGCCGGGAGGTGCCGCGACAGGTACCCGCCCATGCCGTCGAACGCGGCGTAGTCGGCCCAGAAACGGTTCACCCTCACGAGGTCGTAGGTGTGCTCGGTGATGAGCCGCTTGTAGTAGTTGTTCTCGGCCCACTCCATCGTCGGGTCGAGCTTGCGGTACAGCACCCGCGGGGTGAACTTCTCGCGGTCGTCGCGGTAGAACAGGTCTTCGACCTCGCGCGACTTCTTCATGTCGTCCACCTTCGACTCGCCCTTATCGCCCTTCGCCTTGTCCTCGTCGCCGCGGCCGTCCTTGCCGGGCGACTTCTCACCGGGCTTCGCGGGGTCGCCGGGCTTGCCGTCCGGACTGGGAGGTGCCAGCCCGGCCGGTTGCGGACTCGCCGGGACGGGTGGCACGCCGGCCGCCGGTTCGACCGCCGGCAGAACGGGGGGCGCCTTCGGCGGCGTGCGAACCGCGCCGAGCGGGCTGTCGAGGTCGTAGCTCAGCGCGGTGTTCTCCACCGCAACATTGAAGAGGAACAGTTCGCGGTCCGTGTTCGGCGGGAGCAGCCGGAGCAGGTCTTCGAGGTGCCGCGTGGTCTTCGCCGGCTCGCCCGCGATCTTCTGGGAGAGCAGCACGCGCTCGGCGACGTTCAGCCGCCCGAACTCCCACGGCTGCGCGAACCGATTGAGGTCGTCGCCCAGAAGGAAGTGGTCGAGGAACGTCTTGTCCTTCTTGTTCGCGAGGTGCGGCTTAACGACCGCGTCGTAGAACGCGCGGTCCTTCTTGAAGAGGAAGAAACTGAGTTCGTGACAAGCGAACTTCGAGTACAGTTCGCGCTTCTGCTCCGGCTTGAGCGTGGGCCAGTGGAGCACGAACGCGAACTCCGCCAGCTTCGGGTCTTTGGAGATGGTCGCGTACAGGCTGTACACCTTCGCGAGGCTGTCGTACGCCTCGAACTTGCTGTTCGCGATGTCCGCAATGGCGAACACCTTGCCCGGTTCGGCCACGGTCACCTGCTTCTGCTGGGTGAAGTGCTTCGCCGGGTCGAGGCCGTTCTTCAGACGCAGGTCGGCGAAGTTCGCGGCCGACTCCGCCATGCTCGCGCTGCGGTACGTCGTGTTCAGCGGGTCGCACGCGACCACGTGCAGGTAGGCGTGCGGGCCGACGTCCTTGCGCGGCAACTTCACCACGCCGTCCTTGTCGGCGGTCAAGTTCACCGCGACGGCGGAGGCGTCGTACAGGAAGTCGAGGTCGGCGAAGTCGGCCACGAGCGGCCCGGCGTTCGGCTCCGGTGGCGGGCTACTCGATTTTGGCGTTTCGCTGCCGGGCGTGACCCCGCCGCCCTTGCCGAACTGGTCGCCACCGATGGCGACCTGCTCGCCGGTCTCGGTGGTCCGCACGGCCCACGGGTTGAGCAGCAATTCCGGGCGGGCGAGCATGTTGCCGGGGTGCTTCCGCTGCGTGCGGCGTTCGAGGACGTAGCGGTACTCGTCGCCGATGTTGCGGCCGGTCAGGTACACCGACTCCGCGTGCAGCGGGAACGCGCCGTCCGGCTCCGTGTCGCGCACTTTCGAGAGGCTGCCGTAGGCCGAGAACGCCGGGAGGTAGCGGGTCGCGAACACGTGGACGCGGGTGAACTTCGACACGTTCTGGAGCTTCACCGAGATCGTGTCCTTGTCCGCGCTGATGGCCTCGATCTGCACCGCCTTGAGCGCGGGCAGTTGGAGCTGGCGGACGTTGTTCAGGACGTAGCCGTCGTACACGGCCCCGGCCGCGACGCGAATACGGACCTTCTCGCCGGAGCGCTTCAGGTAGAGGTCGTAGTCGCCCGGCGCGAGGCCGCGCAGTTCGAGCAACCCCTTCTCGACGGCGAGCGCGTCGAACTTGTCGGTGCGAATGACATCGGCGCGGACCGCGAAGAGCGCCAGTTCGTCGCGTGCCGGCTTGCCCGCCGCGCCCAGGTACGGCAGCGAGATCGCGTCGCCGGCCTTCGCGTGAATCAACTGCCGGTAGGTGTGCCGGTCGGTCGCCAGGTTCCAGGTATGAGCGGTTCCGTCGGGGTTGGTCGCGGTCACGCTGGTCACTTCGGCGAGCGCGCCGAGCGACACGCGGCCCCGCGGGTCGCTCTTCAGGACGACGCTCACTTGCTCCTTGAAGTCGCGGTGCTTGATCGCGAGGCGCACCGGGCGGTCGGGCTTGGCTTCGCCGGTGCGGCCGAGCAGTTCGATCACGTAATCGCCGCCGAACTTGGCGAGGTGCAGGTCTTCGATCTTGTCCGTGCGGGCGAACTCGTTCACCGCGAACGCCTGCGCCGCGACCAGATCGACCGTCTTCCCGGTGCTGAGGTTCTTCACCTTCGCGGAGATCACGACTTCCAGCTTCGAGAGCCGCGGCGGCACGCGGACCTCGTGGATGGACTCGCGGTCCTCGAACAGCTTGAAGTTCGGCACCTCCACCGACGACGGCACGCCCTCGTGGTCGGTGGAAGTGATGCGGACGCGCACCTCTTCGAGCAGCTTCACCGACACCGGGACGCCGTTGAGCGTGAGGCCGGGGCGGACGAAGATCGGCGCGACCCGCTGCGTCAACAGGCTCTCGCGATCGACGTGGATGCCGGCGGTGAGCTTGTACTCTTCCGGCTGGTGGTTGAGGTAGTCGAGGGAGGCGAAGTCGCCGCGCGAAAGGATGATCGGCCGCCGGCCGGGATTCGTACTGAACGGCAGGTGGATGGTGCCGTCCTTGTCGGCTTTGTACTCGACCTGACCGAGCCACGCGGTCGCGTCGTTTACGGGCTTGTTCGTCTCATCGACCACGCGCACCACCTGCCCCGCGGTGCCGGTGGACACGATCAGGTACAGCCGACCCTTGCGGATCAGCGCGCGGCTGCTCTTGCCGTTACCGATGAGGTCGATGACGTACACGCCCGCCCGGTTCGCTTCGGGGAAATTCGTGCCCTTCGGGTCGGGCAGTTCGATCGTGAGGGCGGTGCGGCGGAGCGGGTCGGCGTTACCGGGGATGACGCGCTCGGCGTTCGCGACGAGGCCGTCGAGGCTGATGTCCGTGTCGATCTCGCGGCCGTGCGTGCGGTAGAAGTGCCGCGCGTTGATCTCGTACACCTTCATCAGCAGCGTCGGCGTGTTCTTCAGGAACACGTCGAGCCGGATCGGCTCGTGTACACCCACGTCGGTCTTGTTCGTGAACGCGAAGTCGATGTCCACGCGCTCCTTCAGGCTCTTCAGCGCCTCCGGCGGGATCATCGACGCCCACCGCTCGGCGTCGCCCAAGCCGCCGACCAACTTCGCCTCCGCGAACAGGTGCCGCAGCACGGCGTCGTTGATGTACGGCTCGAAATCTTTCGTGCTCTCGGCATCCACGAGGAAGTGGAGCAGGTAGCTGCGTACCAGTTGCATGTCGTCGCCGACCTTCGGCATCAGCGTGATGGCGCTGAAGTCGGCTTCGAGGTTGGCGGGGTGGTCGCGAGCGGTAACGGTGCTCAGCAGCACCGCGGACATGTACGGCTGGTTGCGCGGCAGCTTCAGGTATTCGACGAACCGGTCTTTGCTGTAGGTGCCCGCGGCGCGGTCGAAGACGAGCCGGTGGTACGCGACGTGCGCCTTCAGCGGGTTGTGGACCGGGTCGAGCGTGTCGGCGAACGTGTGCAAGCGGTCGAGGAACGCCTGCGCGAGCTTGCGGTCGCGCTTCCAGTCGTCGTCGGTGCCGGGCTGAAGCTTCGTGACGTAGGCCGCGACGAACGCGGACTCGTTCAGCACGCCGGGCTTGATTTTGAGCAGGTCATCGAGTTGCGCGAGGGTCATCTGCCGGTGGATCGGGTACGCGCCGAACGCCTGCGGGTGCGGGGCGGTGAGGTCGTCCGCGACGAGTTTGGGCAGGTTCGCGAGGTCGGGCCGGGTGATGCGCGCGAGCAGTTCCCGCCGGTTCTCCCACGACAGGTTCTCGGCCGCGAGCCACTCCAGCGCGTTCTCCTCGAAGTTCTGGAGGTTGCCCCACCGGCTGAGCGACGCGGCGCGGAGCGTGTCGCGCGAGATGAGCTTGGCGTCGAGGAGCGTGGGCAGATCGGGTACGACGCCCGCGATTTCCTTTTGGTGGTCGAAACGCAGCCCGAGCCGGGCGCGGACGTATTCGAGTGTGCCCTTCGGGTCTTTGTCGTAGTTGAGAAGCGCGTGCCGCGTCTGAATCTCGGTGCGCCGGGCGGACTGCTTGTGCCGCTCGTACCAGAGCTTCGTGAGCGGTTCGATCTTCTCGAACTGCCCGGAGTTGAGGTAGTGCAGGCAGTGGTAGTAGTAGTAGTCCTCGGTGCCGGGGATGAGCTGCTTGAGAGGCCCGTTGCGGTCCTTCGCGAGCGCGAAGTCCTCGACGAAGCCGATGTCGCCGGCGCTGGACGGCGGGGTGAGCAGCACCGTGCCCGCGAGTGCGGCGAGTGTCACGGACATCAGCCAAACCGTCGCGCGTCGCATCGTGTCGCCCTTGCGTGGAGAGTTAAAGCGTCGTCTACCAGACGAGGCAGGTGCGTGCCGAGATGGTAAAGGCTTCGGGAAACGCGGGGAAGCCGACTTGTGTAGCGCGGCAGTGCGTAGCGGTCGGGTTGGGAGTTGCGACCGACACCGGCGGTGGGTACAGTTTGCGCGTCCGGTGTGGCGGCGGATCAAGTCGGCGCGTTCGCTTGACCCGCCGCCACACCGAACGCGCAACGCCGGTCAAGCTTAACAAACTTTAGGCCACCGACACGGAAGGCGGGGAGATGCTCACAGACGACGCGAGGGCGCGGGTCGCCGCCATGCTGGAGGAGATGGCCGACCTGCCAGGCTTCTACGACCGCGGCCCGTTGGCGGTGAACACGGCCGGGTTCGGCGGGGATACCCCACTAATCGTGGCGCTGATCCGGTCCGACCTCCAAGCGGCGCTCGACCTGCTGGCCGCCGGGGCCGACCCGAGCGCGGTCGGCGAGGACGACTTTTCGGCCCTACACTGGGCCGCGACGCGTGGGCCGGAGTTTGTCCGCCCCCTGCTCGCCGGGGGGGCGGTCTCCACAGGCCGGAACCTGTTCGGGGAGACGCCGCAGGACATCGCTCGGCGCTCAGGTGACCCCGCGTTGGTGGCCCTGCTCGGTGATCCCTAAGACGCCTAACTGTGTTGGTAGGCTCGAAGGCGGCTAACCGGATCATCCCTCCACTTTGATCTTCACGGCTTCGATGTCGCACTTCCCGCCCTTTTTGAACGGGCGCGGCAGCGGGACGGAGACTTCATAGGTCGTCGTCGGTCAATCCGGCATCGCGCATGATGCCGCGCTGAGTGCCGGGCTTCAAGTCTTGGTTGGCGTGGACGGGCACCACCGTCCGCCGCCCCGTGGCGGCGTGGCGGTAGATGTGGTGGCTGCCGGTGATGCGGGCGAGCGTCCAGCCCCGCTGCTCAAGGACGCGGCACACCTGCTTGCCGGAGAGGATCTTCACGGGGCTTCCGCCGCCGCGTCGCGGGCGAGGGCATCGTCGTGGGCGACGGCGAGCCACCCCTCGGCGGCCTCGCGGAGGTTGGCGCGAACCTCGTCGAGGGTCTCGCCCTGGGTGTGGCAGCCAGGAAGTGCGGGGATGGAGGCGGAGTAGCCGCCCGCGTCGGGTTCGAGGCAGACAATCGCGGTGAGGATAACGGTGACATCGACATCAACTGGCGGGACCGAGATGGCAGCGCGGTTCATGATCGAGTCCTCTTCTCACTACAAGCTATCTCAAAGCAGCCACGAGGTCGAGGCCGAAGCCGAACGAGCAGGTCGTTGTGATCGTTCGGTGACGAAAGCTCACATTCAGATCACTCTACCTTAAACTTCACACTTTCAATCTCGCACTTCCCGCCCTTCTTGAACGGGCGCGGCATCGGCTGGGCCGCGCGCCCTTCGCGTCGATGGTCCGGCAGCGGAGCGTGTAATCGCCCGCGGGCAGTCCCGGTAGCAGCGCGGTGCGGTGACAGCGAGGCGTCGGATACCGGATGCGTAGGCGATGGCCCGTTCGAGGATCAGGCGCTCGGCTTCGGTCTGGTACTCAATCGTGAGCG
>JAYUBA010000371.1:0-2109 GCA_043741075.1 Frigoriglobus sp. | reverse complement strand
CTCCGGGGCTAAGAAAGCTGAGCCTCTTGAAGCCCTGGAAGGGCGACGGTCGGTAGCCAGGGTCGTGAGACCCTGGTTCCGAGCGACCTGCACATCGGTGGTCGCCCCGCGAAGACACCATCAGCCGCCCCTCCGGGGCTAAGAAAGCTGAGCCTCTTGAAGCCCTGGAAGGGCGACGGTCGGTAGCCAGGGTCGTGAGACCCTGGTTCGCTTGGTTCCGAGCGATCCCCGCGAAGACACCATATGGAAGGGGGCGCGCGATGTTATCCGGCGGGCGGTGGCAGTTCGTGTGGCCGGTGGTGCTCGCGACCGGGTGCCTGGTCGGGCTGTGTACGTTCGTCGCCGTGTCGCTGTTCCACCAGCAGGCGACCGTTCACGGCGCGATGCGGGGCGACCTGAAGAGCCGCCGCGCGGCGGTGGAACTGCACGAGTGCCTGAGCGGCATTTTGGTCCTCGAGCGCGATCAGGTGGAAGCGGTGTCCACGCTGCACGCGCGGGCGCAGGGGCACCTGCGGACGCTCGCGGACGTGGCCGACGAACCGGACGAGCGGGACGAGATCGCCCGGCTGTCGGTCGCGTTCGAGGCGTACCTGAAGAGGTGGCGCGCGATGCCGCCGCCGGGGCGGCCCGGTCACGACGACGCGTTCCACGACGCCCGCCGCGCGCTGGAGACCGACGTCCTGCGGCAGTGCCAGGAGGTCGCGCAGTCGAGCCACCGGCGCCTGGACCAGACGACGTTCGAACACGAGCAGGTACTCCAGCAGCTCGCGTGGGGCATGGCCGGGGTCGCGGTCCTCGGCGGGGTGGCCGGGCTGGTACTCGGGTTCGGGGTGGCCCGCGGGCTGAGCCGGTCCATCCGCCGCCTCCAGGTGCGGGTGCGGGACGCGGCCGGCAAGCTGGACCCGCACCCGCCGGAGATCGTCCTCACCGGCGAGGGCGACCTCGGCGGCCTGCACGCCGAGATCGACCAACTCGCCGGCCGCATCGAGTCGGTGGTGCAGAAGCTCCAGCAGCGGGAGCGCGAGGTGCTGCGGGCCGAGCAGTTGGCGGCCGTCGGGCAACTGGCGGCCGGCGTCGGCCACGAGATCCGCAACCCGCTCACCGCGATCAAGATGCTGGTGCAGGCGGCGCTGGCCGACGGCGCCGCCGGCGCGCTGACGGTCGAAGACCTGCGGGTCATCGAGGAGGAGGTGCGGCGGATCGAGCAGTCGCTGCAGACGTTCCTCGACTTCGCCCGGCCGCCGAAGATGGAGCGGCACCCGGTGGACCTGCTCGGCGTGGTGCGGGCGGTGGCCGGGCTGGTCCGCGGGCGGGCCGAGCGCCAGCGGGTGGCGGTGGCCGTGGACGCGCCGCCCGGACCGGTGCTACTCACCGCCGACGCGGCGCAACTGCGCCAGGTGCTGCTCAACCTGTGCCTGAACGCGCTGGACGCGATGCCCGCGGGCGGCGCGCTGCGCGTCCGCGTCCGCGCGCCGGCCGGCGGGCCGGTGGCGGTCGAGGTGGCCGACACCGGCACCGGCATCGTTCCGGCGATGATGGCGCGGCTGTTCACCCCGTTCGCCAGCAGCAAGGACACGGGCCTCGGCCTGGGGCTGGTCATTTCGAAGCGGATCGTCGAAGATCACGGCGGGGCGATCGGCGCGGCCAACCGGCCCGGCGGCGGGGCCAGCTTCTTCGTGACGCTCCCCCGTCAAGAGAAATGATAATTGATAAAGGATGAATGATGAATGCAGACAACAAGCCGCCGAAGGATTTGAAGGTTCGCACCAAGCAGTTCGCGCTGCGGGTGATCCGCGTGTTCACGTCGCTTCCGACGACCACTGTCGGGCAGACGCTGGGTAAACAGTTCCTTCGCTCGGGTACGTCGGTCGGCGCGCATTACCGCGAGGCGTGCCGGGCGCGTTCGGATGCCGAATTCATTAGCAAGATCGAAGGCGGACTCCAGGAATTAGAAGAAACGATCTACTGGCTCGAGCTGGTGGTCGAGGCCGAACTGATCCCGGCTGATCGCCTAGCAGTACAGCGCGGGTTCCTCGCCGTTTCGTAAGCTGTTCATCGGGGAGGACAACCGATGACGGAGCAGGAAATCGTGGCTCTGGGGCCGGCGTT
>JAYUBA010000370.1:0-7098 GCA_043741075.1 Frigoriglobus sp. | reverse complement strand
TGCTTGCGAGCGGCGAGAATTTCCAGCCATCCGCATACGAACCCGTCACGCCGATTCTGGCGCTGGGACTGCCCTTCCGCCCGATGAAGAGCGCCGTCGCCTACACCGGCTGGCCGCTGCTGCCGGAGATGTTCCCGACGAGCTTTCCCGGTGTGAAGACAAGTCGTGACGAGGGCGTGGTTGACATCGACCGTGAAGTGCTCACACAGCGCATGAAAATGTACTTCGATCCAAGCGTAAGCGACGAACATATGCGGAGCGTAGCCCCGAAGTTATTGACGGACGCTTCGCGGTTCAACGCGGCCGAAACCCGCACAACGCTTCGCAAGCGGGGGATGCTCCCGGACAACGTGGTGAAGTTCATTTATCGGCCGTTCGATGTCCGGTGGGTGTATTGGGAACCGCTTGGCAAACTGTTGGATGAGAAGCGGTCTGAGTACTTCCCCCATGTGTTCGCGGGGAATATCTGGCTCGCCGGGTGCCAGCAGAACCGTAAGGAGTTCGACCCGCCTATCGTGTGTCGGTCACTCGCAGCGATTCACATTATTGAGCGAACGGCGACACTCTTCCCCTTGTTGCTTCGCGCTCAAGCCAACCAAACGTTGCTGGAGGGCGATACGCACGCCGACCGCCGCATCGGCGAACACGTCGCGAACGTCACTGACGGCGCGCTCGCGTACCTGACCGCGTTCGGCAGCGTGGCCGACGCGCCGCACCTGTTCCACCACGCAATCGCCGTGATGCACGCGCCCAGCTACGCGGAACAGAACGGCGACGCGCTCCGCCAGGACTGGCCCCGCATCCCACTGCCGGCGACGCGTGCGGCGCTGCTCGCGTCGGCCGAACTGGGGCGGAAGGTGGCGGCGCTGCTCGACTCGGAAACGGCGGTGGACACCGTGACCGCCGGCAAGGTAACGCCCGCGATGAAAGCTGTCGGCGCGCCGACCAAGACCGACGGCGGGCAGATCGCCGGCACCGACCTGGACGTTACCGCGCGCTGGGGCATCGCGGGGAAGGCCGGGGTGACGATGCCGAGCACCGGCAAGACGACGGACCGCGCGTTCACCGACGACGAGAAGGCCGCGCTGGGCGGCGACGCGGTTCAGCAGCTCGGCCCGGACACGCTCGACGTGTACCTGAACGCGGTCACCTACTGGAAGAACGTCCCTCGCCGCGTGTGGGAGTACCAGCTCGGCGGCTATCAGGTGCTCAAGAAGTGGTTGAGCTACCGCGAGCGGGCGCTGCTGGGCCGCGCCCTGACCGGCGATGAGGTGGCACACATCCGCGACACGGTCCGCCGCATCGCGGCGCTTCTTCTGCTCGGCCCCGCACTCGATGCGAACTACGCCGCCGTGGCCGCCACGCCGTTCGCGTGGCCCCCGACGCCGGCACCCGCGGACGACCTCCCCCCGGCCGCAAACTGACTTTCACCGGTACAGCGGCGAGGTGCTGAAGGTGCCCCCGGTGCCGGCGGCCGGCAAGGCGAAGTAGCCCCGTCAATATTCAGTCCGCCGGAGTGCCTGTTATGATGGAACAGGCACCCCGGAGCGCCAGACCGTGGCACACACTGGCAGACGGAACGCGGACGAACGGCTCGCGGCCGAACCCGCGGGTGAGACGGAGTGAAGACGGCTATGAGCTAGGCCACAAACACAAACCCGGAACCGTTACCCAAGACGCTGCCCGGTGTCGTCTGCGCCCAGCGGGTGCGCTGCGGCAAGCCCGGCTGCCGCTGTGCCCGCGGGCCAGGCCACCTCGCCTACTATCGCTTCTGGCGGGACGGCGGCCGGCTGCGCAAGCGCTACGTCCGACGCGCCGACCTGGCGGCGGTCCGGGCGGCCTGCGCCGCTCGCCAATGTGAACGCCGGGAGCTTTCGGAAGCGTGGCAGCAGTGGCGGCGACTGGCGGCCGTCGTGCGGGGGGGGTCGTCATGACCGAGGTAGCGACAACGCCTGTGGCCGCGAGCGAAGCTGGCGTGCTGGCCGGGGAACTGGGTAAGTCGTTCGGCCGGCGGGTGCAGGCCTATGAAAAGCACTATTCCCTGTCGCGGGAGGAGGCCGTTCAACGCGCCACGGAGCCGATGCCGGACGGCGACCTCCGGGCGTTGAGTTGCCCCCCCGATCAGGTCGGTTGGATCGACCTGCACCTGATGGCCCGGACTGACCCCGACCGCTCCACCGCCCGCTGGGAGGAGGTCAAACGGGCCGCTCTGGATGAAGTCCGGACCGGCCACCGGGCGGCCAAAGCCGTCGAGGTCGGGGGGCTCAACGACGGCGCCTGGCACCGGGCGCAGTTCCTGGCGCTGCGGGAGGAACTGTCGGCCGAATGGCAGCCGCGCAACGGCATCGAGCGCCAGCTCCTGGTCACCATGGCGCAGGCGCAGGCGGGCTACATGACTTGGTTGCATACGCTGACCATGCGCACCGGCCTGGAGAGTTGCACCAACGACCGGGGGCTCAAAGACGAGGGGCGATGGCAGCCCCCGCGCCAGAGCGACGCCGACGCCCTCGACCAAGCCGCGGCCATGATGGACAGGTTCAACAGGATCGTTCTGCGAACCCTCCGGGCCCTGTGCGACCTGCGCCGGCACAGCACCCCCGTCATCGTCCAGAACGGCGGGCAGATGAACGTGGCGCACCAGCAGGTGAACCTGAATACAGCGGGTTCAGTGGGGGCGAAATAGTACCCGAGCCGGGAAGACCGCCGGCCAGCGGCCGGTGCGGTTACGACCGTCGCGCCCGGCAACTGAGTTTGTGCTACGCGCGCCAGCCGTCCCGGAAGAGCAGATCCCGCCAGGGAAGGGGGAGTTCGCGATAACTCACGTCCGCGACAGACTGCAATATGCCGCAGAAAAAAAGAACGTTAAGATGAAGCGGGAACGGTGGGATTGATCCCCCGCCGAAAGCCGGCCGCGGGCGTGTGTGTGTCCTTGCAGCGCGTCCGCGACCGGCCCGCCCGCCTTCAGGACACACAACCATGTCAGCGAACGCGCCGGCCAATGGGCCGTCGGTCCCTCCCGTTGCCAAGTTCAACTCACTCCGCGACAAGTTCGACAGAGCCGCCGAAGAGTTCCCCGGCCTGGATGCGGTCATCATCTGGCGCCCCGAACTTCGGGCCTGTGACGCCGAGAGAACCGTCCTCGACTTCAGGCACACGATACTTGAGGGGGGAGGCCTTTCCGACCATGTGGCGATGCTTCATTCCCTCACGGGATTGATTCCGCCCCCGGACGAGAACCTTCCCACCGGCAATCAAACCCGGCAGGCGGGCTCTGGGGACGATCACCTCGACGCCATCCGCACCCAGCGCCGGCTCTATTGGCACCACTCCATTTCAGAGAACGGTCGTCCCGATCCGCTCGCCCCGAACGGGATTCGGTGTGAAGGTTGGCGGTTCGTGGTCCTCGGTCGCGACCCGGTGAAGGAGCAAGCGCCGTGGCGACGTTTCGATTCCTTGGCCCGCGATGCCGCGCAATTGATCCTGAATGGCGCCGGACGGGGCGACTCGCTCATATCGGGCTGGCTCATCGCCCTGGCGGACCGCCCCGAACCGTTGGACACGACCTCGGAACGCGCCGTCCTGCTATCGCGGGCCGTCGGGGCAGTCGGATCAGGGCACATTCACGCGGAGTGGCGACGATGGGCCGACCCTGACCCCGGCAGGCACTGGAGTCAACGACCGACCGCCAGCACCGTCTCCCGCCCGATTTGCGAACCGGGTTGGTGGTTGGTGCGGCTCAACAACGTGTTTCGGCTTTCGCGGGTTGCTGTCGATGAGATGTTGCGGAACGTCTCAAGCACCAACACTGGCGAGTGTGCCCGCGATGAGCTGCGCCAAGTTGCCGAACAAATCCCACAACAGCAAGCACCCGCGACCGGCTTTGCCCATAAACGTCAGAATGGCAGGCGATTCAAAGGCTTTTCGGCCCTGTTTCGTCCGAAATCAGGGGTTTATATCCAAAGCCACGGCACGCGGCTACCTGAGCCGCACGCCGCACTTCAACAGTATCTACAACTACCTCGAGAACCCGGCCGTCACGGACATCTTGCGGTCCCTCATCACGCAGAGCGCGTTGCCGCTGAAGACGGTGGAACAGGATTTCGCGTGCGACAGTTCCGGCTTCATGACCTCGCGGTTCGTTCGGTGGTTCGACCACAAGTACGGCGCGGAGCGGAAGAAGGCGGAGTGGGTCAAGTGCCACCTGATGTGCGGGGTCAAAACGAACGTGGTCACGGCGGTCGAAATCCACGACATGAACGCTGCCGACTCGCCGCAACTGCCCGCGCTGGTCCAGGCGACCGCCAAGAGCTTCACCGTGCGCGAGGTGTCGGCCGACAAGGGGTACAGCAGCGGGGAGAACCACGACGCGATTGCGAAGGCCGGCGCGACGCCGTTCATCGCGTTCAAGCACAACACGACCGGCGGGGTCGGCGGCCTGTTCGAGCAGATGTGGCACTACTTCTCGATGCGCCGCGCGGAGTTCCTGGGGCACTACCACAAGCGGAGCAACGTCGAATCCACGTTCAGCATGATTAAAGCGAAGTTCGGGGACGCCGTTCGCAGCAAGACCGACGTGGCGATGAAGAACGAAGTGCTGGCGAAGGTGCTGTGCCACAACATCGTGTGCGTGATCCACGAGATGTACGAGTTGGGCATCGAGCCGACGTTCTGGGCTAATGCGACGCCCGCCGGCATCGCGTGAGCGATCATTCATCGAGGTACGACTTCTGCTTCTTCTCCGGCTCTCGCTTTTTGGCCGGAGATGTCCTGAACGTCTTAACCGCGTGTTGGTGGGGCAGGTCCGGCTTCTTGCCTTCGAGGATTTGGGCCACGGTGATGATTTGAATTTTCGGGTGCTTGCTCCCGAATGGCGATTTGTAAGTGCCCATCGCAGCCGCGTCCGTCCGCATCTTGCTCGTCGGCTCGCTCAGCGCCACCAGCACCCCGATATCCGCCTTCTCGCGGGTGATGACACCGAGAAGCGCCCGCACGTCGTCCGGCTTCAGCTTACCCGACTTGGCGGAGAAGATCACCTCCTTGTCCGGCGCGCCCGGTTCGTCACTGTCGTTGAACAGCATCCGCCCGTCGATACCCTTGTCCGCGCCGCGCTTCTCGTCCATGACCCGGACGCCCATGATGCGCCCGACCGCCCACCACTGGAACTTGAAGCGGTCCTGTTCGGCCAGCTTCTCCGCGTCTTCGACGGTCGCCGGCTCACCGATGACCGAATACCGCTTCGCAACTTCTTCGCCGTAAGTCGTGTGCAACCGCCAGCGGATGAGGCTCACGGCGAACGAAGCGATGTCGATGCCGATCCACCGTCGCCCCAGCCGCTCCGCGACCGAAACCGTCGTCCCGCACCCGCAGAACGGGTCAAGTACCGTGTCCCCGCGATTGCTGCTCGTGTGCAAGATGCGGGCGAGCAGCCCTTCCGGCTTCTGCGTCGGGTACCCGAGGTCTTCCCGCTCGTGCCCCAGCCACTTCACGTCCTGGTCGATGCACTCATCCGACTGGTACAGCGTGCCGCCCGTGTAGGGCTGATACCCCCAAACGTCTTGATACGGCACCCCCGCCCCGATCCGCTGAACGTACTTGGGCTGCCCCGCGCCGTCGCGGGGGATGTAGATATGGCCCTTCTCGTTGAGGTAGTCCAGTACCTCTTGCGTGGACCACCCGTTGGCCGCTTCGGGCGGAAGTTCTTTCTTGAGACTCGCCGGTATCGCCCAGTGCCGGCCTACGCTCGTGGGGTTGAAGCCGTGCCACGCGTCCCCACTTGAACCCTTGCGCGTTCCGGGACCGGTGAGCATGTTCGTGCGGAACGGGCCGTTGCCGTCGTCCCCGGTGAACCACTCCGAAACGTAGCCGTTGGCGTAGGGCCGGAAGCCGGGCTGGAAGTGGAAGTCCTCGCCTTTGGTGTAGAAGAAGATGGTGTCGTGGACGGGGCCGTACTGCTGTGAAGTCTTGTTGTGGGCGTTGCTCCGCCGCCAGATGATCTCGCTGCGGAAGTTGTTCGCGCCGAACACCGAATCCATCAGCACCTTCAGGTAGTGCCCCGCCGTCGGGTCGCAGTGCAGGTAGATGCTGCCGTTCGTCTTCAACACCCGCTTCAACTCAATCAGGCGCGGCGCCATCATGACCAGATAGGCCATGATGTTCTTGTTCTCCAACACGGTCCGCATGGCCCGGAGCGTGTTCGCGACCGCGCCGCCCGCGTCCATCATATCGCCGTAGGCCCGCTCGGCTTCGGGATCCCAAGTCCACGAATCCTTGAACGCCTTCTGTTGCGACGCGGACGACTTCCCGCCCTTGCCCGGTAAGAAGGCGTTGTACTGTTGCCCGCTGTTGAACGGCGGATCGAGATAGATGAGGTCGGCGGTTTCGTCCTGAATGCGCTGGCGCAGAACGGGGAGGTTGTCCCCGTAGTAGAGCAGATTGGGCGCGGTCATTGGGATGGGGTCAGATGCTGGTTCAGCCGCCGTGCCGGTTCTTCCGCTCGGTGAAGGTAGAGCATATGCGCAAGCGGGGACGGCTGAAAGAGAAAACATCGGAATTGCCCTTTGGACAATTGGACAGCGCACGGGCTGCCAGTATGGAAGCGGGAACAGTATCGCCCGCGCGTTCGCCTGTCGGACGTGATGGTAGCCGCTACGCGGGGAACGGCATGACGTGGCGACCCGTTGTGCAGAATCGCCCCCTGCACAACGGGTCGCCCGAATCTTTCACCGTTGTGCAAAGCCCGCGTGCGGGAACTGCTGGGCAACTACCTGGACGCGAAAACCGCGAGCGGGATGAGCGCGTGTCTCGCGTTCCCGTTCATCGACGCGGCCGGCGCGCCGATGACCTACGCGAACGACGACGGTGCGATTCACCCGTTCATCCGACTAAAACCGTCGAAGCCCCGGACCGGTCGCGACGGGAAGCCGCGCAAGTACGAAAGCCCGTTGAAGGCCGGGAACCGTGTCTACATCCCGCCGGGAACGCGCGCGGCACTCGCGGACGTGAGTATCCCGCTGCTGTTTACCGAAGGGGAAAAGAAGGCGCTGAAGGCGACTCAGGAGGGGTTCCCGTGTTTAGGGCTGGTGGGCGTGGATGGCTGGT
>JAYUBA010000369.1:0-2112 GCA_043741075.1 Frigoriglobus sp. | reverse complement strand
GCGGGTCGAACACGACGCCGGGCAGGGTGCCGAACACGAACCCCGCGGGGCCGCCGGTCACCGTGACGGTGCCGCGGTCGTAGCTCAGCGCGACGGGTGACTCGCTCATGCCCCGATTATGACGCGGTACACGCCCGTTGGCTAGCGGAGCCGTGGTATCATCGGGTCACTTCCCGTGAATTTCGCGCGACGCGCACGGCGCGAGCGGGGAGTAATGGGCGGAGGCGGACGAATGAACGCGGCGCGGCCGGCGGGAATCTTACGGCAGTTGGAGCAGTCCGGCGCATCCGACGCCGACCTGCTTGCGCGCTTCGTCGTCGCGCGGGACGCGACCGCGTTCGCGGAGTTGGTACGCCGGCACGGGGCGCTCGTGCTGGGCGTGTGCCGCCGCGTAACCGGTCATTCGCAGGACGCGGAGGACGCGTTCCAGGCCACGTTCCTCGTTCTCGCGCAAAAGGCCGGGTCGGTGCGGAACGCGGCACTGCTGGGGAACTTCTTGTACGGCGTCGCGTTCCGGGTCGCGTGGCGGGCGAAGCGGGCCGCGCTGCGCCGCCGCGCGCGGGAGGTTCCGGTGTCCGCGTTCCCCGAACCGCTTGCGCCGCCCGTTCCGCTCGCGTCCGAGGTTCAGCCGATTTTGGATGAGGAGTTGGCGGCGTTGCCCGCGCACTACCGCGACGCGATCGTGCTGTGCGACCTCCAAGGCGCATCACGCGAAGAGGCCGCGGCGGCGTTGGGCGTCCCCGAAGGCACGCTCTCGAGCCGGCTGGCGAACGGGCGGAAGAAGCTCGCGGCGCGGCTCACGAAGCGCGGCGTCGCGCTCTCGGCCGCGGCGCTTCCGCTGGCGGTCGCACAGGCTCAGGCGGCGGTGACGTTGCCGAACGAACTGGTCACGAAAACCGGCGGGCTGGTGGCAGACTGGGCGGCCGGCGGTGCCGTGCCCGGTCCGCTCGCCCGCCTTACCGATGGAGGATTTGTTATGCGAAAGACGTTCATGCTCGGGGCGGTGATGGCGGTCGCGGTGGCCGGCGCGGTGTTCGCCGCGCGGCCGGACGACGCGCCGCCGGGCGATCCGCCGAAGCCGCCGGTGGTCGCCCATAGGGCGGAGCCACAGCCGAAGGAGGAACCGAAGCCGGGCGAGAAGGTGCTGGCGTTCACGGACGCCCCGAAGAAGCGTCACTCGTTCGACGTGGCCCTGAGCAATGTGGCCACCGTCCTGTGGAACGCGACCGGCACGCACATCGCCATCCACGGCGCGCGGGCGGTCGGGGAGGTCATCCATAATCGCCCCTTCGCCGAGGTGCCCGAGCAAAAGGTAGCCAAGGTTCCTTTCGTCGCGGTGCTCGCGGTGCCGATGGACCGGACGATTGTCCAGCTGATCGTCCAGCTGGAACTGGAAGCCGGGGCGTGGCCCGTCGCCGTCGCGCCGGACGGGAACGGCCTGGTGACGGCCGTCCGAGAATACGACCTCATCAGCGGGCACCACCACCTACAGTTCCGCCACGCCAAGAAGGTGAACCCGGACGAGCTGACGAAGTTGGACGTGGTGCGGAAGGTGGAACTCGACCTGCCCGAAACGCACGGGTACGCGTTCGCCGCCGATTGGAAGACATATCGCACGGTCGCCCACGACAGCGCGGCGGCCGGCCGGGTCACCAAACTGGAGGTGTTGGAGGTGGACGCGACGACCGGGAAGGTCGGCAAGTCGCTCTTGAAACTCGACTTCGGGACGTACTCTCTGTCCGCGAACGGGAAGCGCCTCGCGGTGTTGAGCGCGGACGCAACAAAGGTGACCGTACACGATGTGGACACCGGGGCGAAGGCGTGCGAGCACACCTTTGCGGCCGACACGCCCATCGAACTCGACGGCGGAAGGACGGCGGAACTGCCCCGGGAGCAAGTCGGTGGGAGCGCACTGCTCCTCTCCCCGGACGGCCGCCGGTTGGTCGTGTCCCGCGGGATCGGGCGGACGCACGTCATCAACGCCGACACCGGCGCGGCGCTGCCGAAGCTGGAGGGCGTCGCGCTCGCCCATACGTACCCGGACTCGGCCGCCTTCACCCGCGACGGGCGCTTACTGGCGGCCACGTACCTGGGCTACAACGTCACCGCCGA
>JAYUBA010000368.1:0-2112 GCA_043741075.1 Frigoriglobus sp. | reverse complement strand
AAGACCGCGAAGGCGGGGGAGAGGCGCATACTGGGAAGCTCCGGGGAGACGGAACGGGAATGGCGGTCAGGCGGGTGGGGTATTGTGCGCTACGAACCCCCGCGAAGTCAACGAGGAACCCGGCCGGCCGTGCGGCCGCGGGCGAACGTCGCACGCGCAGGCGGATTTTTCGCCGTCCGGGCTTACCAAATCAAACTCAGCAGACCGACCACCAGGGCAACGGCCAGGCACCCGATCAACTTGCCCGCCAACTCGTTTGCGAATCGGCCGGCCGAGAAGTCGTGGAGGTCGGCGGCCCGGCCCCGCGCGCCGAGAAACGCGGTCACGGACCCGGCCGGGACGAACAGGGCGAAGCAGGCCCACCCCAGCCACCAGGGGCGGCAGTGGTCGGGGAGCAGCCACGGTGCCACCCCTCCGGCACTCGCCCCCGCGACGCCCAGCGCGACAGCAACCAGCCGCCGACCGACGCCCGCCGTTCCGCAGGTTGTCCCGTCGCCGGTGCGTCGATTGCGTCCGCCGACCACGCCAGATGTGCCTGCGGGTCGTCGCCGAACGCGGCCCCGACGAGCGTATCCCGCCAGTCGAACTGGGCCTGTGCGACCGCCGCCCGCAGCCGGTCGAGTGAGCCGTCGCTAATCTTGAGAACGGCGAACCGGACCCGATCGACGCCCGCCGGCCCGAGCGTGTCGGCGGAGGGCAGGTTGCTGCCGCACTCCGACGCGAGCAGGTCGGCGACCTCGGCCCGCTGCCCGGCCGGGAACAGGGCAGCGACGCGCCGCACGACTCCGGGGCTGAGGGCTTCGGCCATCGTCGTCCTCTCTCCCACGAACGCACGAACTCGGCCCCGATCGGGCGCTGCGAAACACTCGCCGATTGCGCAAGATTCCCGGTTTTCTGGTGCTGACCGCTGTGAGGCCGGACCCGCTTCCCGCCACGGAGGGCAACGACCCAGGGAGCGCAATCCGGCCTCACAGAGGCCAGTACCAGAAGAATCCGCGTCGAGCGACACGCCCTATCGTCGCGCTTCGCCCGTCGCCTGTCAAGCGCTTGCCGGGGTTGGCGTTACGGGTTCACCGGGGGCGGGGACGGGACGGGGGTTGCCGGGAGGCTGACGGTCGGTTGGCCGGAGACGTAGGCGGTGTTGACGACGGTCGTCCCCGCCGGCGGCGCGGCCGTCGTCAGGGCGGGGCGGGGCATGACGCGGCGGTAGTGGATTTGCCACTCTTTTTGCGGCGTGGCGACCGTCTTCGTCGTCGTCGTCTCCCGGGACGCGGGCAGGAACGGGACGCTGCTGTGCATCGTCAACTCGGACTGCCGGTCCTGCATGTTCGTCGTCGTGTACCCGGTCGTGACTTCCTTCTCTTCGACGACCTCGTAGTTCGGCCCGAGGTGCGCCTGGATCATCTTCTTGGCGGCACTCTGGTGGTAATTCGGCCACCCGTCGGTGTTCGCCGGGAGGGCGATAATGCCCTCGTCCGGGGTCCGTTGGACGACCCGCGGCGACTGACAGCCGGCCGCCACCAGCACCACGATCACGAGCGCGCGACGCATCGTCAACCCCCCACCACGACAGGAATCGACCGTCCCCCGACGGCCCCTCAAGACGCCCCGCATACCGTGCGATGGAAGGGCTGTCGAGAGAAGCTGACCGCGCCACTGCCCGAAGGCCGCCGGGATTGCCCATACCCCACACCCGATCCCCCACACCCGATCCCCCGTCTCTGTGCTAAGCTGTCGGAATGCGTCTGCCCATTTTGCGAGCGTTACTGGTCAAGGAAGCCCGCCGGCACGTGGCCAACCGGGGGGGCATTGCCCTGTGCCTGTTGCTCGTCGTCGCCGCGCTCCTGCTGTCGGTCTTCAACCCCGGGGCCGGGGCCGGCGGGACCGGCGGGGGGGCGCTCATCGACGGCGTCCACCGCTGCATGGTCCAGTACGACCGCGAGACGCCGCTGGTCGCGTACTTAAAGGACCACACGCCGGACGAGTTGCGGTCGCACGTGATGTTCCAACTCGTCAACGGCGACACGGTCGATGGCATCGTCACCTACCCGCCGGGGACCGGGGCCGTGCGCGTCCGGTCGGCGACGGCGGGCCATGGGGTGCGGATCGACA
>JAYUBA010000367.1:0-7108 GCA_043741075.1 Frigoriglobus sp. | reverse complement strand
AAGTGTTCCGCTCAGCCCGCTCAATGGGAGGGCTGGAGCCGATGGCACGAGTTTCCAGCTCGCTGCGTTCGACCTGTTCTGCGGGTGGCGGGTCTATTGGTGGGAGGAACCGCCACCGCAATGGGAGGAGCTAGCAAGAATCGCAACCGAGATGATGGCACCAGTACTTTCCAATTGAGCTGGTGAACGCAGGGTCCGTCCGGTAGAGGGGTTGTGTCAGGCAATCGCCTCCACGGAAGGAGCCTGCGTGCGATGACAGCCTTCTACTCCCGCCAGCGATCCGGACCCACCCAGGCCGTTTTTTCCCAGGCCGTCGCGCACTGCCGCAGCGTGTTTCAGTTCCGTGACGCTCCGAGGTGCAGCGCCGTGATGCTCTGGAGCGTCCTGGTCTGGGCCGCCTCGCGGACCAAGTCGCTTTACCACGCCGCCCAGCGACTCTACCCCGACACCCAAGATCAGACCTTCTGGAACCGACTCCGCGCCAATCTCCCCAAGCAGGCCCCGGCCCTCGAACGCCGACTCAACGAGTTGCTCCGGCTCCCCAGCTTCTTCCCCTGGGTGGCCGGTCGCCTGTTCCCGATCGCCATCGATTACCACGCCATTCCGTACTACGGTCGCCCCAAAAAAGTGACCGCGAACTGCGACGGGGCAAGTCCGCACGCGGCACGACCAGGTTTCACACCTATGCCACGGCGTGCGTGGTCGTCGCCGGGTGGCGGTACACCCTGGCGCTCACCTGGGTGAAGGAGAAGGAGAAGCCGGCCGCCGTGCTCGAGCGCCTGTGGGAGCAGGTGAGGGTGTCCCGAATCGCCTGCCAAATGGTCCTGTTGGACCGCTATTTCTTCACCGTGCCAGTGATGACGTGGTTGCAGACGCACAACTTGCCGTTCATCATTCCGGTGGTGATGCGGGGCCGCAGACCGAAGCCGGGGACGAAAGCCAAGGGGATGCGGTCCCGCCGCGCCGACAAGGCCGGCACCTCCGACTACACGCACCACGCCGGAAAGGAATCGGTCACCTTCCGCCTGGTGATCACTTACAAGACGTACCGGCATCGCCGCACGAAGAAGCGGGTGGCGAAGAAGCTGTTCTTCGCCACCTGGAAGGTGTGGCTCTCGCCCACCGACGTTCGGGAAGCGTACCGCCGCCGCTTCGGGATCGAGACCAGTTATCGCCAGTTGAACCAGTCGCGTTCACGGACATCGTCGCGGGATCCGCTGTACCGATTCCTGCTCGTGGGGCTGGCGTTGTTCTTGCGAAACCTGTGGCAATGGCTGGCCAACATGGGCATTCAGTGGGGCAACCCGAAGACGAAGACCGGAGAAAAAGGCGCGGCCATAAACCCACTCCGCTACCAGGATGTCCTCGATGACTTCAGCGAGTACCTCCATCAATTGACACAAACCTACCATTCGCCAGCACCTGTGACATGAAGCGAAATGGAAAGTACTGGTGACCGCATTTCCGTCTTTGCGGACACGCCAGTCCGAGGGGGAGCACGCGAAATACGAGATGCTTTCGATCACGCGACCCAAAGCCGACGACGATCCGCCTGTTCGGGCGTTTCGCTCGTCACCTGACCCGGTGTGCCGGTCCCAGTGCCGCAGCGGGTCGTGCCGGACGCACCGGTCATGCCCGCCGGGGAGGCCGACTGTCGGGGTGCGGCCGGCAAAGGTAACACATCGTCTGCACTGACCCGCCCCCGGCGGCCGAAAAACTCAAGCTGCATTCGAGTTCGCAACATGACGGGGGGTTCGGGCATGGGGTTCTTCACCGGACGGGTCTCCTTCCTCCGCTTCGCCGTGCGGGGAGAGGCCCCGCGGTTGTTCGACGACGAGCACCTCGACCGCCTGCGTGAGCACGCCGCCGGACGCCAGGCGGTCGCCGCGGCGGACGGGGTCGAGGCCGGGTGGGCGGCCGGCAAGTCGGTCCTCGACCTCGACTTCGACCTGGCCAAGAACGTCATCAACGACACCCTTAACTTCGACTTGCGCGTGGATACCGACCGGCTCCCCGGCGACCTGCTCAAGGCGTACTACGAGGCCGACCTCGCGGCCCTCTCGAAGGACAACCCGAGCGGGTTCGCGTCGGCCAAGCAGAAGCGGGAGGCCAAGGAGAGCGCACAGGACCGGCTGGAAGCGGAGGCCAAGGACGGGCGGTTCAAGCGGCGCAAGTGCACCCCGGTGCTGTGGGACCGACACGCCAACGAGGTGTTGTTCGGGGCCACCTCGACCACCCAGGCGGACCGACTCTCGGAACTGTTCGAGCGGACCTTCGGGCACTCTCTGGAGTTGCTCACCGCGGGCCGGCAGGCCGAGCGGGCGTCGGACGGGACCGGGCGGCCCGAAACGACCGACGCGCCCTCGGAGTTCGTTCCCGGCACGGGGGACGAAGTGGCCTGGGTGCCGGGCGGCGGCACGCCCGACTTCCTGGGCAACGAGTACCTGCTGTGGCTCTGGTTCCTGACCGACCGGGACTCGGACACGCTGGCCGTGGGCGATGGGAGCGAGGTCACCCTGATGCCGGCCCGGACGCTGACCCTCGAAGACCCGCGCGGCGTGACCGGGAGCGGGACTATCGCCAGCGACGGGCCGACCCGGCTGCCCGAGGCCCGGCGGGCCGTGCAGGCCGGGAAGCTGCCCCGGAAGATGGGGCTGACGCTGGTCCGGCACGACCAGCAGTACGAGCTGACCCTGCACGCCGAGACCCTGGCTGTGGGTTCGTGTAAGATGCCCGACCTGCCGGAGGACGTGACCGCCGCGCGGGCGAAACTGGAGGAGCGGGCCACGCAGGTGCGGGAGCTGGTCGAGACGCTGGACCTGCTGTACGCCCGGTTCCTGGCGGTCCGCCTTTCGCCCGAATGGTCCGGGGAGCTGGACCGCGTCCGGCGGTGGCTCACACGGGCGGACCAACGAGCCGCTTGAAGCCGGCTCTTGGGGCCGTGCCCGACCCCCGTGAGCGAGCGGCGGCGTGCGTGGTCGGGTGGTTCAGTGCCGGTCGCGGAGCACCTGGATCAACCGGCCGAGAACGCACCGGATGTTCGGTGACGGGAAGCGGTACTCGCGCAGCCGGGCCTGGAAGAACCGCGTCAGGGTGAACGTGAACCCCGCTGCGGCCGTCCAGTGTGCCCAGTGAACGGGGAGGTAAAGCGCGTCTCCGGGTTCCAGCACCACCTCGACCGGCGAGAGCCGGCGCGCCAGTGGGAACCGCCGGTAATCGACATCCGGGAAGCTCACCCGGCTGCGGCGGTAGTCGCGCGTGACCGGCTCGAAATACAGGTTGCGGGCATCGGCGGGCGGATAGAGGGTGAACACCTTCGTGCCCATCAACTGGAAGACGACCGCCTCCTCGTGGGCGTGGATGTGACAACAACTCCCGGTGTTCCGGCCGAAGAAGACGGTGTCCGAAGCTCCGGGTAGGCCGTCGAGGTCGGCGGGGATCGGCACGTCCCGGTACAACTCGTCCGACAACTCCGCGAGTTCGACCGCCTCCATGTAGTGGTGCCGCCAGCTCTCGTGTGTGGCCGAAATGGCCGCGAGATAGTCCCGCACCGTCATGCCGACCTTCTCCGCCAGGGTCACGCCGTCGGGGTAATGGCTCACCGGTATGGACGTGCCCCCGCACGCGGCGGACAGGTACTCCGGCGTCCACTTCTCGCACGCGGCCCAGCGGCGGGCGAAGCCGGGCACCAGAAACGGCGTCCCGGCGCGGACGTGGCGGTCGAGCGTCGCACGGTCGCACGTCGCGGGTCGGTCGATCCTCATGGACGGGAGCCTCTTCAATCACGGAATCGGTCCGCGAACTGCTCTGATCCTTCCGGCGGTCGGTGTCATACGGGGAGTGTATCCGGGCGGGCGCTTGACCGCGCCGCCGCGCACGCGGAGACTGGCTCGAACTCGTCCCTCTCCTCTGTCCCGGTGTCGTCATGGACCGTCGCACGTTTCTGGCCGCGTCGCTCGTAACTCCACTCGCCGGCGTGGTCCGCGCCGAGGCTCGCGTGGCGCGATTCTTGTACGTCGTCTGCCCCGGCATCCGCGACTACCTGGAGTTCGGCGGGGCCGGCATCCTGGTGTTCGACATCGACAACGGGCACAAGTTCGTGAAGCGGATCGCGACCGATGCGAGCAAGGTAGCCAAGCCGCGGAACATCAAGGGCGTGGTCGCCGGCGCGGCCACCAAGAAGTTGCACTTCACCACCCCGGAATCGCTGTATTGCATCGACTTGGTGACGGAGAAGACCGCATGGGGCAAGGAACTGCCGCAGGGGTGCGATCGGCTCGCGGCTACACCCGACGGCAAGTCGCTGTTCGTGCCGTCCTTCGAGAAGGACATCTGGAACGTCGTCGACGCCGCGACCGGGAAAGTGACCACCGACATCGAGACGAAAAGCGGGGCGCACAACACGGTCTGCGGGCTGGACGGGAAGCGGGTCTACCTCGCGGGGCTGAAGTCACCGCTCTTGTTCGTCGCGGACACGGCGACCAACAGGGTCGTTGACAAGGTCGGCCCGTTCTCGGCGTCGATCCGGCCGTTCACCATCAACGGCTCGCAGACGCTGTGCTTCGCGAACGTGAACGACTTGCTCGGGTTCGAGATCGGCGACCTGAAGACCGGGAAGAAGCTGCACCGGGTCGAGGTGCCCGAGTTCAAGACGGGGGCGGTGAAGCGACACGGGTGCCCGAGTCACGGGATCGGGCTGACGCCGGACGAGAAAGAAGTCTGGGTGGTGGACGCGTTCAACGAGCGAGTTCACGTGTTCGACGCGACCGCGATGCCGCCGAAGTACGCCACCAGCGTGAAGCTCCGCGAGCAGCCGGGGTGGGTGACGTTCAGCCTCGACGGGAAGTACGTGTACCCGTCCACCGGCGAAGTGATCGACACCGCGACGAAGAAGATCGTGGCGACGCTCGCCGACGAAAAGGGCGGACCGGTTCACAGTGAGAAGATGGTGGAGATCCACTTCAAGGACGGCGTGCCGGTTGCCACCGGCGATCAGTTCGGCCTCGGCCGGAAAAGGTGAACAGTCCGCAGTTGCGATGGTCTCGCGTTCCCGCTCAGCGCGGCCGGGCCGCTCGCGTGCCCGCCGCGGTCGATGTGCCGGGGATCGCCGGTGTTGGTTGGCACTCCCGGACGATGTGTGCCAGCGACGACCCGCCCGCCAACCCCCGCGTGCCGATGGTGAGGGCCGCCGAGACCGCGCCCCACGTCTCCCCCGACACGTTCGCGATCGGCCCGTCCTGCCGCCGGGGCCACTGCCCCGTCCGCCGAAAGTGGGCACGCACCCACCGCCGGATCTGCTCGAAGGACAGCGCGGGCCGAGCCGCGGGGTTCGGCACCCCGCGGTGCCGGGTCAGGAGCCGGGTCAGCGAGTCGCCGCCGGGCAGGCCACGGACGCCGTGGACCAACGCGCACTCCACCGCCGACCACAGCTCCCCCGGTGCCTCCGGGATCGGGCCGCTCTTGCCGGACGGCCACGCCCCGGTCCGAGTGTGATGGGCGTCCGCCCAGGTGAGGATCTGTCGAACCGCGAACGGCGGCAGGGTCAGGTGGTTCCGCTTCCCGCAGTGCCGGGCCAGGAACCGGGCCAGTGAGTCGCCGCCGGGCAGCCCTCGGTTCCCCATGTTCAGGGCCGCGCCGACCGCCGACCACGTCTGGCACGGCACGCCCTCGACGGGACCAGACGTGGTAGTCGGCCAGCGACCTGTCCGGGTGTGGTGCGCGTCCGCCCACGCGAGGATCAGCTCGGTGGTCAGTGCGGGCAGGGCGACGTGGTTCCGCTTCCCACAGCGGCGGTGCAGGAGCCGGGCGAGCGAGTCGCCGCCGGGCATTCCCCGCGTCCCGGCCCGGAGGGCGTCATCGACGCGCGCCCACGTCTCGCCCGTGGCCGCGGGGATCGCCCCGGAATCCGCGGTCGGCCAGTGGCCGGTCCGGTCGTGGTGGAAGTTCGCCCAGAACAGGATCTCCCAGCGCTGGAGCCGGGGCACCGCGGCCGGGTTGCGAACGCCCCGCCCGGCCTGGAGCAACCGGGCCAGCGAGCCGCCGGCCATGAGCCCCCGATGGCCGTCGGTCAGGGCTTTATCCACGGCTTTCCAGGACTCGGCGGGGGCTTCGGGGATCGGGCCGGAATCACGACGGGGCCACGCGCCGGTGTGGACACGGTGAGCGTCGGCCCAGCCCAGGATCTGCTCGGTCGTGAGCGGGGGCAGCGCCAGGTGGTTACGGACCCCGCGGTGAGTCGCGAGGAGTTGGGCGAGAGATGAGCCCCCCGACAGTCCACGTCCGCCAATTCCAAGGGCGGCGTTAACACACGACCAGGTCTCGCCGGGAGCGGCGGCGACCGGCCCGGTGTCCTGACCCGGCCACTCGCCGGTGTGGGCGTGATGGGCGTCGGCCCAGGTCAGGATCAGGGTCTGGGTGAGCGCGGGTAGGTATTTTTTGTGCCGCCGCCCCCGGTGGTCGCGGAGCAGCATGGCCAGTGAGGAGCCCGCGCTCAGCCCCCGGCGGCCCTTCATCAAGCACGCGTTTAAGGCCGCCCAAGTGGAATCGGGGAGTGCGACCCGCCCGTCCGCACGGGTGGGCCACCGGCCGGTTCGGGCCATAAACGCGTCGGCCCAGCCCAGGATCTGGGAAACGGTGAGGTCCGGGCGGGGTGGTGCCGGACGAAAGCGGAGCGGTCGGGTCATTGGTGTCAGGGGTCAGAGGAAGTGTCGAGTCTACCTCCGGCGGCAAGGCGTTCAAACTGGAAACGCGGAACGAGTCGTCCGAAGTCGCCCGCGGTGATCGCTGTTCGGGGCCTGTTATGGGAATGCGGTTGGTTCCGCGCGGCTGCGGCGTTCCTCGCACCGCGCGAGGCAGAGTGGAATGGGACTCCTCTTCACCTCCACTCGGTTGCCACCCATGAACACCGACCGCCGTGATTCGATCCGCGACTCGCTCCGATGCCTGGCGGAAGCCCACGCCGCCACCATGGAAGTGATGGAGCGGACGTACGCGCTGCTCTGCGCGGAGTTCGCCCTCGACCCGCAGGAGTGCCTCAGCCGCCCGACCGCGCCCGAACCGCCCGCGGACCACCCGCATCCGGTCATCGACCGCTCGCGCTTCGTGGTCA